>MFXA01000043.1:20385-20645 GCA_001787455.1 Candidatus Peregrinibacteria bacterium RIFCSPLOWO2_01_FULL_39_12
TAGAAAGTTTCAAAAAAAATAATATAAAAATTTACATAACAACAGCAGTTAAAGACAGATACGCAATTGCCACGGCGGAAAGCCTTAAAATCATAAACACGCAATACTTTGAATCCATCCGCGGAAAAGATTTGGAAGACATAAATGACCAAAAACTTATAAAAATGCTTTCAAACAAAGAAAAGGATTACGTTTTTTCGGAACTAAAAAGTCGCGACAGGAAACGTATCATAGAAGCATTGAACGCAAATAAAGAAACC
>MFXA01000043.1:20914-25108 GCA_001787455.1 Candidatus Peregrinibacteria bacterium RIFCSPLOWO2_01_FULL_39_12
CATTTGCTAAGCAACGGAATTTGCATAGGCTTAATTCTCTCAGCTGTCTATATATGGAATTTAATACGCTTTGGCTGGTATCCGGGAGAAACGCTTTCCTTAAACAGTACAGCTTTTCTAAAATCATCCACGATAACATTTTTGCTCTTCTGCATCATCCAAATAATCAATGCATTTAACATTAGAAGCGGCGAAAAATCTTCTCTAAAAACCAATCCTTTTTCAAATATTTACCTCTTAATGACAATGATAGTGGTTATACTCATCACATACTCGTTGACTCGATTTACAGAGATAAAAACTTTCTTAAAGTTGGAATCCTTATCGGGAATCGAATGGCAAATAATCTTCGTTTCCGCAATTACAATATTGATTTTCGAAGAGATAAGAAAATTTTTGCTAAAAACCACATCTAAACAAAAGAATGAATAAAGACAAATATTTAAGGATAAAAGTAATTCCAAAAGCAGAAAAAAACTGCATATCCGAAATAATTGAAGATGAAGAAGGCCAAACAATAAAAATCCGCATCAAAGCCCCACCGGAAAAAGGAAAAGCCAACAAAGAACTGATAAAATTTCTAAGCAACGAATTCTCACTTCCAAAACAAAACATAGAAATAATAAGCGGAAAAACAAGCCAGCTTAAACTGTTGAAAATTACTTGGGATTGAACAAAACACACAATGGAACTGACAAATTTGAATATCATAAAAAGCCTGCTGAATAAATTTGGACTGTATGCAAAAAAATCCTTCGGCCAAAATTTTCTGTTAAACGGCCAAATTCTCACAATAATGACTGACATCGCAGAAATTTCAAAAGACGACCACGTAATTGAAATAGGCCCGGGACTTGGAACATTAACTCAGGAGCTGGCAAAAAAAGCCGGAAAAGTAACAAGCATCGAACTGGACAGGAACTTAATCCCGATATTAAAAGAAACTTTAAAAGATTTTTCAAATGTAGAAATAATAAATTCGGACGCTCTTTTGTTTGAGCCATCTGAAAACACGTACAAAGTGGTGGCAAATATCCCTTACAATATAACATCTCATCTCATAAGCCACTTTCTGCAAAATAAAAATCCGCCGGAATCGCTCACTCTTTTAATTCAATACGAAGTTGCGAAAAAACTCTGCACATTAAATCCGGACATGAGCGTTTTGTCGCTGGGAACAGCCCTTTTCGGCAAAGCAAAATTCATAAAAAAAGTAAAAAAAGGCAGTTTCTTCCCTGTACCCAAAGTGGACTCGGCAATAATCCACATCAGCCTCTACGAACCTTCAGAGAAAGAATTCATAGGACGGGAAAACGCAATAAAAATCCTAAATCTTGCCAAAAAAGCCTTCTCTCAGAAAAGAAAAAAAATAAAAAACCCGCTCCCCGAATTAAAGGAAAAATTAACAGCGCTAAATTTAGCCGAAAAACGCCCGCAGGAATTAAGCATAGATGACTGGGAAAATTTAATGATACCCGAACTGCTAAAAATTGTGGCAATGCAAGGAGACAAGCCATTTACGACATAGCTGTACTTAGACAAGTACAGCGAGGAGGAAATGGCGATGTCGACGAAGCAGTGACGCGATTTTTAGCAGTTCGATCTTGAAAAAAACTCCAAAATGAGGTAAAATATACAGATGTTTTTACATACAAATCCACAATTCGAAATCTTCAAACCAAAAAGGCTTATTTTTGAAAATAGCCCTGATAAACCAACAAATAATCCGGAAAACTCATCACCAGAAGTGTTTCATGAAAAAACCAAAGATCAACGAAACAAACTGGGAGACGATGTCAGCAATAAGCTGGTTCTTCCTGAAGAAAAATTAAACAAACTTGATTTGGTTAAATTGGATGTGGATTCGCTAATCAAGCTCGAGGACAAATATCCGGGGATTTTGCTGTATATTTTTACAGATATCACCGGAGACAACGAAAAAATAGATTTCTCAAAATGGGAATTCTATAAAAAACCTGTCGCCGGACAAAAACTGAAAGTTGATTTTAGGGAAAATAATGCCGCAAACATGGAAATCGGAGCAGCAGACATGCTTTCTCCTGTAGTCAGATGCATTACAGTTTATGAAGATGGCGATTCAGCGCTTGCCCGCACCAGTGAAAGAAGGCTCGGACTTAAAGGAAAAAACCGGAGCAATGGTATAGGATTTTTTGACAAGAACGGCTACATCCCAATATATACCGGCGATACAATGATAATCGGAGGCGCCGCTGAATCCAAAAAAAACATAGACCTGAATTATGATAAACCGTTTTTGACAAAAAAAGCGGATGGAACAGAAATTTTAGATGACGAATCCTACGCCAGATACGAACAATCCGATGAAGCAAGAAAAGACAGAGAATACCTCGATAAATTGTATAAAGAAAACCCTCAAGCTTCCAGAAGCAAAAATTTAACACACGAAGAAATTGACGCCATCGAAGCCAGAAATACAAGCACAGGCATTGGTGCAAATATTGTTAAAACAGCATTGATGGTTGCTCGAAACGGAGGCATGGGAATGAGAGGAAAACATTGCTGGGACTGGTCGAATAAAATTTACAAAATGGCCGGAGTTTCCGGTAATAGCCCGACTAAAACAATTTTTACTTACACCAAAAAATATCCGGGGAAAGATTGTAAACCCTATGACGCTCATGCTACACCTTCCCAGTATGCTCAAATTTCGCCAGGAGATTGGATTTTTTACAACAACAGAAATACTTCCGATGCTCATGGAAATCACAGCGCTGTTTTTTTAGAATGGATTGATAGAGATAACTTGCTCGCGAGAGTAGCCAGCGGCAGTTTTGGGAAACCGTGGCACGTGCATAATAAACCAATAGATTTTAAAGATAAGCCGGTAACACGTTTAGGAAAGCCTTCGGGCTCCATAGCTGTTTTACCTGATATCACCGCCATAGAACAGAAATACCGACACGACAAAATACCGCCAGTCGCCGCATAAACTTCCGCTACGCCGCCTCATGACCTCCAAAAATTTTTTTTGCAATACCGACAAGACGACCCGAAGCACGCTTTGTCCCGCTGGTAGTCTTCCAAGCACCCGGTCTTTCTATATCCTGAGAAAATATTATCGCCAATTTTTGCACACTTGCGCCATTTCTCGCTTCATTCCTTAAACGATCACCTCTCCTAGTAAGAACTTCTCTCTGCAAAATAGTTTTTGTATTAATTCTGGGATTTTTCCTTTGTTCTACAGACAAACCACGCCCGGCACATTTTGCATGAAGCTGAAACAATCCGATACTGTTCCCATGATCCCCGCCCGTACCCGCTCTCAGCCCCGATTCCGCATACGCATTTACGATAGCCGCCGCAATAATGGAATTCTGCAGCCCGGCTGCCTTAAATTCTTCCTCGATAATTCTTGCATTCGCAAGCTGGCTTGCCGACAACTTTCCTCCAATTTGATCCACAACACTCCCTTCCTCGCTAAAATCACCCTTAAACAAATCCGCCTCTTCCAAGTAAGCATTTCCCTCTTTTACAGCTTTAACCTCTTCATCAAAATTTTGTTTATGAGATGCCCGTGCCGCATCTTCACTTTCAACATTTTTTATATAAGATGAAAGCCCGGCCGCATCTTCCAAATTCGATTCATCTTCCGAAAGTATTCTAAATTTATCACCGGAATGTGTCGCAACATAATCATTGTTTTCATCCAAAAAACCAACACGCCCGGCGTGCCTGCCGCCTGGAACAACTCCTCTGTGAGCTTTAATAATAACTCCATACTGCTCTATAAGGATATTCGTTATATCTGGATCAATCAAAACATCGCCAAGCCCGACATTCATTTCGTGGGACATCCCATCGGAATCACTGCCCATCGTTTCATAATCCAAAATATACCAATCCTTGTCGCGACCCTTCGTGTATGCACTAAGCCTTTTCGCTGTCTCATCTTTTAAACTCAACGCTCTTTTTTTTGGATCTTTATTTTCCTGAACTCCGCCCAAAAGAGCGGTATTATACCTTATATCCGCGATAGATGAACCCTTAAGCTTATTTTGAGCCTCAGAAACGTCTTTTTCCTGAATTTTTGAAGTTTTATCAAGATAAACCCCGTGCAATTTTCCGGCTTTTTGCTCTTCCGAAGATTTTTCAGCGGCAGCAACAGACTCAACTAACCCATCAGCCAACTCGCCCGCCAAATCCCCCCTTTCA
>MFXA01000043.1:25117-33891 GCA_001787455.1 Candidatus Peregrinibacteria bacterium RIFCSPLOWO2_01_FULL_39_12
TTTTGACCTTCCGCGGGTTTTGCAGCTTCAGCTGACCCAGCGCCCGCTTCTGGCTTTGGATCAACTCCTGTCCCCTCCCCAGATTTATCAGGTCCACCCATATTCACAAACATTACAAATCCATATATTTTAGCACAAAAACACCGCCTACACAATCGTCCCCGGCGATCTCAAGTCAGATCATTATCATTTTCCTTCACTTATCCAATCTATTATAGCCTCTCGCTTCTCATTTCTCTCGCGTTCCTCTGCCTCATTCTTCATTTTTTCATATCCTGCGCGTGTTTCAGCACAAACTCCGTCAGGATCCGGAGCCAAAGTATGACCAATCTGCGTCTGCACGGAAATATTTTTTCTAGTTTCATCAGCATATTCAAAAGGAGACACAATTATATAATTAACACGCTGTTCTCTCATATATCTAACCGCTTCCCTCAAATGTAAACTTCCGGCAACAATAACCGCAAAATTATTATCAGATCGTAGCGCCACATCCACTTCTTTCCTTGGAGCATCTATATGTCTATTCTTAGAAAAAGCAGCTAACGCATCTGTTTCGGCATGGTGTGGCGCGCAAAAACAATCAACAACGCGATCGGATCTGTCACCTGCCTCAAATTTGGCTTTAGCTTGAGGAAAATTCATAGACGAATCATCACCACAGCCAAGCTGCTCAGGAGAAACTGCTAAAACAGAAAAAGCCCTGGCGGTACTTTCAATCCTAGTAACTTCATCCAGTTCTGATAAAGTATAAACGGGCAAAGAATTAATACCCTTTGAGCCATAAGATGCAATCAAACATGCCGAAGCGCCATTCCACGGAGATGTACCGACAAACCGTCTGGCAGAACGTATCCTGGATAAATCATCGGGATTTAGAGCAATCTCCCTTATTTGAGCCAATTCATCACCTTCAACCTGCGCCAAAGCGTCAGCGGTAAACCCAGGTGTGGAATTTTCCTGGACCAAGTCAACAATTCCATGTTTTCTAATTAAATCAGCCACATTATCATAAGTACACTTTTGATACCTCTCGAAGCGTTGCATAAGCACAGGATCATCCGTATAGCCGGGATGCACATCGGCAAAAACAATAACAGTTTTTGCTTTTTCGCTCTCAAAATGACTGTCAACCACAGTTGCACCGGAAACAGGGGTATATTCGTAAAATCCAAATCTTTCCTTAGTGACCTCCTTCTGAACAACATCTAAAGCTTTTTTTACATCCCTGCACCCGGTCAAAACTAGACCTGCAAACATAGCACCGACAGTAGCTCCTAATCCGAAAATTAAACGACGCCTGCCGGAATCACAATCTGTAACAGGCTCATCCTCCCTCCTTGTATCAACATCTCTCGGCATATTCTAGAACTTTTAAAAATTCAAGAAGATAATCTAGCACAATAAGTAGAGCTTGTCAACTGCCTGGAGCTAAAAGACTTATTTCCAACGCACAATATAGCTTTCAAGAAAAACTTGGCTTACTCAAGCCATAATCTGTCGGACTCCCCGCCCCGGGGCGGCGTATATACAAATTAACATATACTATAGAACTGCTAAAAATTGCTACAACGCAAGGAAACAAGCCATTTACGACAAAGCTGTACTAAGCAAGTACAGCGAGGAGGAAATGGCAAAGTTGACACAGCGGTGTACAATTTTTAGCAGTTCATTCCAAATCCTTCTTCATCTCCAAAACTGCCGCCCTAGCCGCCTCGCAATATGAAACATCCGGCATCCCCATCTTCTCATAAGCAAAAATAATCCCGCGGCTGTTATTAACAATCGCACCAAGCCCGTCCTTATTAAAGCAAACTTTCACATCCTCAGCCGTACCGCCCTGCGCCCCATATCCGGGCACTAAAAAAATTGTATTTGGCATAATCTTTCTCAAAAGTTTTGCTTGAGAAGGATAAGTCGCCCCGACCACGGCTCCCACAAAACTATAGCCGCTCTTACCTGTTTCATTAGCCCCCCAGCTATCAACAAGATGCCCCAAAACTTCATACACAGTTTTTCCATCTTTCATTTCCAAATCCTGCAAATCCCCGCTACTTTTGTTTGAAGTTTTCACAAGGACAAAAATCCCCTTTCCATACCTTTTACATTCCTCAACAAACGGCTTCACCCCATCCCATCCCAAATAAGGATTAACTGTCAACGAATCCGCGTCAAAAATCGGGGTAATAACCTCATTTTCGCCTCCAAACATAGAAACTTCCCCCAAATACGCCTGAGCATACGCCTCCGCAGTCGACCCGATATCATTTCTTTTAACATCCGCAATAGTCAGCAAACCCTTACTTTTAGCATATTTAAGCGTCTGCTCATAGCACCAAATCCCGTTGTGTCCGTAAATTTCATAAAAGGCAATTTGCGGTTTAACCGCAGGCACTAAATCGCAAACAGCATCAATTATTCCCTTATTAAACTCCAGAATCGCATCCACAGCCATAGTGGTCGGAGATTTATCTTTTTGATCCAAAGCTTTTCGGACAATATACGCTGGGATTTTATCAAGGCGCGGATCCAGCCCCACGCAAATCGGATTACCTTTCTTCTTTATCGCCTCAATCAGCCTGTCTGCAAAATGTTTGGTCATAAATTTTCTTATATCAAAAAAACTTTAGCACAAAGATAACAGACGGAAAAGACTTAAATCATAGCTTTCCCTCAATTTCACCGCAAAGAGCTTCATCAATTTTATCATTATCCGAAGCGTACTTTCCCCATTTAAACATACCAATAAAAGGATATTTCTTTTTCAATGCTTCTTCATCTTTCTTAGATTTTCTCTTAATCATCCCCCATCTAATAAATTGTTAAAACCGACAATCGTAAAATCATTATCCAAAGTAAGAACATTATTAATTTTCATTTCTTTCATAACGGAAAAACTCACACAATCTGTGGAACTGAAATAATGATCTTTATATTTCGTCATTAAACCTATAGCTTCACCAAACAAAGTCTCACTTACACCAAAAACGTTAATTCCAGAAGAGTAAGAATTAACTATAAATGATAAGACTATTTCCATAGGAACTTTTTTTTTGCATCTCAAAAAAGTAAGCAATTCATCTATAATATAATCAGTCGTAATCATACTCACGCCTTCGCGAAAACATTTCCGAAACCAATCCGCAACTATGCTATGGTATGGCTCAGTATCCAACACAAATGCAATAAAAGCACTAGTATCAATAAAAACTTTATTTTTTCTGTTCATCTCCATATAAAAAGTCGTCAATTTTATCATTATTAATATCACCCGACTCCCCTTTAATAATTCCAGCAAATTTTAAAATCGGAAACTTTGCCTTCAATTCATCCAAACTCATATAAGGCTTAGAAACTAATGTTTTTTCTAAGCTGATTCTTACGACATTTGCAAAAGTGGTCTTATTTTTTTCAGCTTCCTCCTTTGCCAAGGAATACAAATTATCCGGCAAATATAATTGTGTTCTAACCATAAAAAATAAAGCTAAATACTGTATACAGTATAACATGGCGCTGTATACAGTACAACAGAAATTTTTGCGACAGCAAAAATTTCCATCTCTACACCCCGTATTGCTTCCTGTACTCCTCAATTTTCCCCATCATCTCATCATCTATATAAACCTGCCCGTTCACTTTCTGTCCATGCAAAGCCTCAATTACTTCATCCAAATGCACTATGGAATAAACCCGCACCCCCAACCCCTTCTCAATCTCCTCTAAAGCATTTTTACCTTCATTATTTTTTTCCATACGATTCATTGCGATCAAAACCCCAACCACCTGCGGATTCCCATTCTGTTTCAACATTTCCAAAGTTTCACGGATAGCCGTACCGGCGGTAATCACGTCATCAATCAACAAAACACGAGTCTTTTCCTCCAAAGGCGCTCCAACAAGCATTTTCCCTTCACCATGATCCTTCGCTTCTTTTCTATTAAAACAAAACGAAATTTCCTTCCCAAAGTCGGAATGCAAAACACTTGTCGTTGCAACGGATAACGGAATTCCCTTATACGCCGGTCCGAAAATCACATCAGCCTTAACTTCGCTATCCAAAAACGCCTGTGCGTAAGCCCGCCCAAGTTCGGCAATTAATTCTCCTGTATAAAAACTCCCGATATTCAAAAAATAAGGCGCAATCCGTCCGCTTTTCAAAGTAAATTCGCCAAACTTCAACGCATGGGCTTTCACCAAAAGTTCAATAAAATCTTTTTTATACTGTTTCATATCGTTTTTTTAAAGAAATATTGTTTTTTGCCCTGAGCATCCCTGTGATACTGCCCGACTTCAGGCAATTTTCTCAAATAATCCCAGCTCATGACAGGACCTTTTTTACAAACCAAATCACCGGTATCATCAATAGCACATTGTCCGCAAACTCCAATGCCGCACTTCATATATTTTTCAACGGATATATAACAAGAAACTTTTTTCGCAAAAGAAATTTCGCCGACAGCTTTCATCATAACTTCCGGCCCGCACGTAAAAACTTTATCAACTTTACTTTTACCCAAAACTTCTTCCAAAATTTTAGTTATATACCCTTTCACTCCCACAGATCCGTCATCAGTAGCAATTTGAAGATTAACTCCGAGCCCGAGAATTTTATGAGTATAAATAAGAAGATCTTTATTCCTCGCGCCCATTAAAAAATCCACATTGCATCCTGCTGAAACAGCTTCGTGCGCCGCAAAATACATTGGCGCAACACCATATCCGCCTGCGACAAGAACAATTTTTTGCCCATTACCAATCTCGTAATGTGTGCCAAAAGGTCCGCGAATCCCTATCTTGTCCCCGACTTTCAACTCATGCATGGAAGAAGAAAATCCACCGACTTTACAAACGGTTATCCAAAATTCTCTCCCGTCGGAAAACGCAACAGACATAGGCTTTTCATCCACTCCAGGGATCCAAACCATTACAAACTGCCCGGGTTTTGCAAAAAGCGGGTAATCAAAAATATAAGTATTGGTCACATCATTTTCACGAATAATTTTCTTAATTCTGATTATCCGAAATCTTGTATCGAAACTTTTCATATCCATAGTATTTTGTTAGATGTGTCACGCACTTCAAGCCATCATGTTCAATGCGCACACCCTATTATTTCTTCAATATTTTTAACTCCGTTTTTCGCACACCAATTTTCCATTTCAGAAACAACCTCGCCAAACCCCTCAGCTCCGCGGTAATAAACCATAGTTCCGATTCCGACTAACCGCGCCCCGGCCATCATCATCCCAATCGCATCTTCTCCTGTCATAATTCCTCCGGTTCCGATAATCGGAAGCTTAGTCGCTTTATAAATATCATACACAGCTTTCACGGCAACAGGCTTAATTCCCGGACCGGAAACTCCACCGGACTTATTCGCCAAAATCGGCATTCTCACATTTATATCAATTTCCATACCGTACAAAGTGTTTATTGCGCAAAATCCATCGGCACCGCTATCGGCGCACGCAGAAGCAATCTCGCCAATATTGTAAACATTCGGAGTCAACTTAATAATTATAGGTTTCTTCGTTCGCGCGCGCACAATCTTTGTAACCTTCGCCGAATCACCGGCGACACACGAAAAAGGCTTTCCGTGTTTATCCTCCACATTCGGACATGCAATATTCACTTCGATAATATCGGGCTTGCATTTCGTAATTTCTTCAGCGAGACGCCCAAAATCGTCAATATTTGCCGCAACAATACTGGCGATAATCGGAGCAGGTTTTTTCTTTAAATATTCAGGAAAAGTTTCACTCACAGCCTTTTCAATACCCGCATCGGAAAGCCCCACGGCATTCAAAAAATAATGCTCGGTCCCAAACATTGTCGGGTTTTTATGCCCAGCATTTTCATTAAGCCAGATGGATTTTGTCGTCACTCCGCCTGCTCCGCACCTCACAACATTTTTAAGCGAACTCGCGGTCACCCCTAAAATCCCCGACGCGAGCACGGTCGGATTCTTAAACTTCACTCCGCAAAATTTCACCGAAAGATTTGTCATAACATAATATAAATAGAATGTTCGCTTCGCGAACTATTCTACCAAAAAACAAAAAATCACACTAATCTTTCAGCAAAACTTTACCCGCCAAACTCCACCTCCCTCCCCACCTTCTTCCCGACAATTTTCCCATCCTTAAACACAATTTGCCCGCCAACGAAAGTCATAACAGGCCACCCCTTAAAAGACATCCCTTCGTACGGAGACCATTTGCATTTTGTAAAAAGATCAGCGCCCCGGACATCTTTAACTTTCTCCATATCCACAACAACAATATCCGCGTCAAATCCTTCCTCAATCTGCCCCTTTCCTTTAAGCCCGAAAATTTTAGCGGGATTTTCACAGCAAAGTTTTACAACTTCGGCAACAGTCAGCCCCTCATCATTCACAACATTGAGCAAAATCGGCAAAAGAGTTTCAAGTTCCGGCACACCAGCAGAGGCGCGCACATAATCAAGCTCTTTCTCAACCAGCGCGTGCGGAGCATGATCGGTCGCGATAATATCAATATCTCCAAATTTTATCCCCTTCCACATCGCAAACAAATCATTATTACTTCTTACCGGCGGATTTATCTTTATCAAATTCCCCAAATGTTCATAATCATTTTCCGAAAGGACAAGATGATGCGGAGAAACCTCGCAAGTAACATCCACCTTCGCTTTCCTGTATTTATTTACAATTTCAAGTTCGCATTCAGTGGATAAATGGGCGATATGAACTTTTTTGCCGCTTTTTTTAGCCAGCTCGCAAACCGCTTTCACCGCCATCGAAGCGCATTTCGAAGAATGGATTTTGGAATGGATGGAAGGATTAATTTTTCTTCCTTCCAATGACTCGGCAAGATAACTTTTTTCATTTTTAGAAACACAGTTACCATCCTCCGCATGCACAACAATAATTTTTTTTTGATTTTTGAAAAGATCCTCCACGCTTTTCGCCCCAACTCCCATCTCTCCAGTCGAATCACACATATACACTTTCACTCCCGCAATATTTTTACTTAAGGAAATTTCTTCGAAATTTCTGCCGTCAAACCCAATAAAAAAACCATAATTACAGTAAGATTTGCCCTTAACCAACTTCCTTTTCGCCTCCAAATCTTTTTTAGATAAAATCGGCGGCTTGTTATTTGGCATATCCAAAACGGTTGTCACTCCGCCTGAGACCGCGGCGGCGGAACCTGTCTCAAAATCCTCCTTATAAGATTCTTTTCCTCCCCTGAAATGCACATGCGCATCAATAAATCCCGGCAAAATCAACTTCCCTTTGCAGTCAATTTCCTTGTCACCTTTAATACGATGCCCGCGGTCCAAAATTTTTACAATTTTACCGCCTTCAATCAAAATGTCCCCATCATAAATACCCAGCCCGCATCCAACTTCACCATTTCTTAAAAGAATTGTCGCCATAAGCTGCACTTAAAATTATCCTTTAAATATCTTCTTTAAAAGCGCCATTCTCACAAAAACTCCATTTTTAACCTGCTCAAAATATTTTGCGCGCGGATCATCATCGACATCCACAGAAATCTCATCAACCCTCGGCAAAGGATGAATCACAATCGCAGATTTTTTCGCAAACTTCATCAATTGCGCGTTAATCACAAATGTCCCTGCGAACTTTTTATATTCCCTTTCGCTTACAAAACGCTCTTTCTGAATACGGCTTACGCTTAAAACATCGACCATTCCTACAAATTTTTTTAAGTCATTCACGGCCTGCACGTCCAATTTTTTTCTATGCAATTCTTCGACAATTTCTTTCGACATCTCCAGCCCCTTCGGAGAACACAAAACAAATTTCACTTTAAAATGTTTAAGCATTTCGCACTGCGAATGTTGCACGCGACTGTTTTTTAAATCTCCTATCATCCCGACAGTCAGCCCGTCTATCCGCCCAAAATTTTTCCAAATCGTATAAAGATCGAGCAAAGCTTGCGTCGGATGCTCGGCGGAACCATCCCCTGCATTGATAACCGGAACATCGCTGAATTTAGCCAATGTAGAAACGGAACCGGCAACAGGATGCCTCATCACAATTACATCAGCCATTTGCGAAACAACTTTTCCGGTATCTTCAAGAGTTTCCAGTTTTGTAAAAGAAGATGTTTGCACCATATCCGCGTTGCTTATAACACGCCCTCCCAGCCTAAGCATCGCCGTTTCAAAACTAAATCTCGTTCTAGTGGAAGGTTCAAAAAACAGCGTAGCCATGACTTTTCCCTTTAAAATATCGCTCTGCCCTTTCTTGACGATTTTCTCCATATTCGAAGCTTCTTTAAAAAGACTGATCAGCCCCGCCCTGTCAAACTGCCCCGCAGATAAAATGTTCTCTCCCTTAAACTTCATCCTGAAAAAGTTAAATTTTCTTTATAAAGATCTCCCATTTACTCTAAAAGAAAAACCCATAAAAGTAAATAAAAGGTTTTGATATCATCAAAAACACCTTCTTCTTAATTTTTGAATTGCACAATTCGTAATTTTGTTGCTAAAATCAAAAAAGCGTAAATAATTCCTTATGTCTTCCAAATTAAAGTTTTTCAATTCCATCCCCGCCGTTTTTTTGATTTCGGCATTGTTAATTTCATCAGCTATTTTTGCTTCAGCGATTTTTTCAGACGGTACTTCCGCCGAGGGCGACAGCATTTGTTCAGGCAGTATTACAGGCACAACTTTGCCTGGCAATGTGAATGGCGGAGTTACTTCCTTCGATTCGCATCCGGGTCCGGGAACGGAAGACAATGAAAGCGTGACATTGAAAATTA
>MFXA01000044.1:0-5080 GCA_001787455.1 Candidatus Peregrinibacteria bacterium RIFCSPLOWO2_01_FULL_39_12
CATCTTGACCCAAAGAGGCTCTTAGGGAAGCTATTGCCTGGGCAGGATCACCTCCACGACCTTCCAGATAATTAAGAACAAAACCGATAGGGACAATAATGTGCAAGCTCCCGTCTTGCGGAGGAATAGTATCTATGATCGCTTTAATGTAGTCTGGCAGTGCACGACCTTCTCCAGGTGTAAGCATAACTTTATTGGTAAATTATTAAAGGAAAACACCTTAATACACAACCAGCAACATGTCAACCCCTTCCTTTTCTAAATTGCCCTTCTCTCTCGCGCCAAATGGGAAAAAAGTGCCGGATTAGGGAATCCTTTTTTTAAAACTCCCTGAACAACCCGGCTCCTGACCAATTCCGCCGCCCTTGCTCCTTCCTGAGTGGAAGGATCAACAATTGCCGGGCAGGAAGTATGTAAAACTACAGGAACATCTCTTAATTTTTTAACAATATTCGGTTCCAACCGAACCCCTTTTACAGCTTCTCCTCTCAAGACCCTGGCCAATTCAATGCCGCTTAATCCGGGCATAACAATATCGGATAAAATAGCGGCGATACTTTTTCCCATCACTCCGGATAAAGCTTCTATGGCGGTTTCCGCATTTTGAGCTTCAATAATATCGTAATCGGGAAAAACTCTTCCCGCGTGAATTCCGGCAAGCATTAGCAAGGTGGGGTCATCATCCACTACTAAAACAGCAGGTCTGCTAGATTTGCTAGGTTCTTTTGGCAAGCCAATACTACTGCCTTTCGCAGTATCGACCGACTCGACCGTCTCCGAGGGATCGGCATTGCTAAATTCAGCTACTGTTTCCATATTCATATAAAAATTTTGTATTCTTTCGAAGCGACAATCTACTCACAAAAAATAAAAAATCAAGTTATTATTTACTGCAAACTCAAATTGCGAATATTTTTAAAACATGGCAAGATACAGCCATGAATCATGTAATTATTCTTGCGGCGGGACAAGGTCAGCGCATAAAAATGAAGGACGATAAAATGCTTATAAAAGCGGGAGGTCGACCGTTGATTTATTATTCCCTTATGACATTTAACGACCATCCTGAAATAAATTTGATAAGCGTAGTCGCAAATAAAAACAACAAACTGTCTATAAAAAAAATCATTGAAACGTATAAATTTACAAAAGCGAAATACTTAAGTGTTGGAGGGCTTACCCGTCAAAAATCTCTCGAAAACGGCCTGATTCCAATTCGAAAAACCGCTAAAGGAAATGACGTTATTATCGTGCATAACGGCGCAAATCCGCTTCCCTCACACGAAGAAATTTCAAAAGTTATCGCACTGGCACAAGAGCACGGAGCATGTATTTCCGGACATTTTATTTCCAACACTCTCAAGGAAATCAACAAGGTTCACGTAATACAAACTCATGACAGAAAAAATTTTTTTTTGGCGGAAACACCTCAGGCGGTAAAATATTCAATTCTTAAAAAAGCAATAAACGGCGCTAATAAAAGTAATTTTTTAGCTACGGACGAAGCAATGCTTCTTGAAAACATTGGGCAAAAAGTCGCCTATACGGAGGCTTCCGAAGAAAATTTTAAAATCACAACCCAGCAGGATTATTTTAAATTAAAAACGATTTTAGGAGATGTGCCGGATGATTTTCGAGTGGGGATCGGGCAGGACAGTCATGTTTTTGAAGACAAAAAAAACGGATTAACTTTAGCGGGAATATATTTCCCGAATGAAAAAAAACTGGAAGCCAATTCGGACGGAGATGTAATTTTACACGCAATTTTTAATGCGCTTTCACAGGCAACCGGAGACATGTCGCTTGGATTTTACGCGGACGAAGAATTTAAAAAAGGGATTACGGACAGTAAAAAATATTTGGAAATTATTTTGAAAAAAATTAAAAAAGATAAATTTTACATAAACAGCGTTGGATTGATGATTGAATGTAAAACGCCAAAAATAGATCCGATTACGGTCAGCTTAAAAAAATCACTTTCACGGATTCTTTCAGTTAAGCCTTCCCGTATAGGAATAACAGCCACAAGCGGAGAAAACGCCACGATTTTTGGGGCGGGATTTGGCATCCAGTGTTTTGCGATAGCTTCTTTAAAGAAAGATAAATGAGGACTATAAAAATTCTCGCGCCGGCAAAAATAAATCTTGCTCTTGATGTACTTAAAAAATCCGCTAACGGATACCATAAAATCCAAACTGTTTACCATGAAATTCCGGAAATTTTCGACACGGTGATGATTTCTGATTCCAAAATATTCGACAGTACGTCAATACTCTACGCGCCATCGCATAAATACAAAAAACAGGCTATCCATCCTCGGGAAAATCTCGGATTTAAAGCCCTGAAACTCCTTAAAAAAACATATAAAATTAAAAAATTCGCCGATATAAAAATAATTAAACGAATACCGGTTTCTTCGGGATTGGGAGGCGCTTCTTCGGATGCAGCAGCCGTTTTAAAAGGGTTAAACAAACTTTGGAATTTAAAACTTTCGCAAAAAAACCTCATGTCTATTGCCGAAAAACTTGGCAAAGATGCGCCATTTTTTTTGGTTGGAGGCACAGCGCTCGGAAAAAATTTTGGAGAAAAAATCACAAAACTAAAACCGATAAAAAATCTTAAATTTGGAGTTGTAAAAAAATCATCTTCGTCAAAAAACAAAACAAAAAATCTTTATAGAAAACTTAATTTAAAATTTTGCGGAAAAAATACGGATAAAACAAAAAAACTTATCGAAGCAATTAAAAAAAACGACAATAAAAATATTATAAAAAACATCCATAACGATTTTTCTATCTTTTATAAACTTCCCAAAAATACCCATTTATCAGGAGCAGGCCCATCCACTTTTAAGATAAAAATCTAAAATTCCGATCTCCCCTGCATAGCTTTGCTCAAAGTCACTTCATCGGCATATTCAATGTCCCCTCCAATCGGAATACCCCTCGCAATTCGTGTCACCTTAACGCCATATTCTCTCAAATGTTTTTGGATATAAAGCGCAGTAGCCTCTCCTTCAAGGCTTGGATTAGTCGCAATAATTACTTCTAAAAAATTCCCGCCTTTTACTCTTTCAAACAAGGCTCCCAATTTTAATTGTTCCGGCCCGAGCCCGTCTATAGGGGAAAGCACACCATGTAAAACATGATAAACTCCTTTGTATTCGCCGGTTTTTTCCAAAGCAACAACATCCAAAATTTCCTCGACTACGCAAATTATATTTTTATTTCGCTCGTAGCTGTTGCAAATTTTACACGGATCACTTTCGGCAATATTCCAACAGGTGGAGCAAAAAACCACATCCTTCTTTAGTTTTAAAATTGCTTCCCCGAGAGGCTTAAGCCCGGTTTCGGGCTGATGAAGAAGATAAATCGCCAACCTTTGAGCGGATTTTGGTCCTATCCCTGGAAGGCGAGAAAGCTCCTCTATCAAAACTCTTATTGATTTTGGAAGGAAATTAGACATTTTTTATTTAAAACATTTGTAATCCGGTCAAATATACCTACAATTTGACACCGTTAACCAAAACTGCTATTGACAAAGGCAAAAAAGGCTATAAAATACATTTACTGAAGAATTTTTACAAAGCAAAATAACAAGCAATAACATGGCGGAAGTATCAAGAACAGGGGAAGAAATAAATGAACCTATTGAATTAGATGATGCGGATATCATAGCGGCAGAGCCGTTAAGTTATACTCAGGGAAGCCCTAGGGCAACCCTTGGCACAATCACTGAAAGACTACAGACAGCAGGAGTGGACACTAAACTTTTAGAGGTAGTTCGTAAAAAAATTGCCGGTTTAGACTCAATTGACGAAGCGACCGCTGATGAGGCGGGCATTGATGGCATGGCAGGAGAAGCTCGGGTGAGAGGATTAGGTCCTAGCGGCACGATAACCCAAGAAACAGTGGACTCAATAGAAAGGAGGGCAATAGGAGTAATATTCCCGGCAGACAGAGCTAGACGCGACGCCCTCAAAACTCCCGGACAAAGAGCGGCGACAGAAATAGCAATACAGAAACTAAGAAGATTAAGCGGTAAACCGCCTTCATCAGCAACAGGCGGGGAGAAAACCCGAAAAGACAAGCTTATCGAAGACCTGCAAGGGATGCAAAATGGTTAGTAGTTTTTATACTTTTCCTTCACACATCTTTACAAAATATTTGTGTACTTTTAAATCATCCGTAAGTTCGGGATGGAAAGTCGTTATTAAAATATTCTTTTGTCTGGCGGCAATAATTTCGCCTCCAAGCGACTCCGAAGGAGTTGCTAATAAACAACTGTTCGCCTTGCGAACACCTTCGCTCCGCGCAAGCACAGCTACGCCCTTGCCGACACCTACTATTTTAGGAGCTCGAATAAAAACACCGGGAATAATACTATTTCCAAACCGCGCCGCCGCGGGCCCCAAATCAAATTCAATTTGCATTTCAAAACTGTCAGCCTGCCTGCCGTAACCGTTGCGTTCAATTGAAATATCCATCAACCCCAAAGTATCGGCGCCATGTTCCCCGACAATTTTTTTAGCAAGCAAAATTGCCCCGGCACACGTTCCCCAAACCGGCATTCCCTTTTTTACGCGCTTAATAATTTCATCCCCTAATCCGAATTTTTTTAACAGTTTTCCGATAGTAGTGCTCTCTCCTCCGGGAATAATCAGCCCTTTTATTTTTGCCAAATCCGAAACACTTTTAACTAACACAGGTTCAATTTTGCTGTCCCCGCGGGACTTTTCGCCTTTCGCCAGCTTCTTAAGCGCCTCAAAATGCTCTTTAACCGATCCCTGTATGCCTAAAATGCCAATTTTCATAAAGATATTAAAACATCCCCACCCAGCACGGCTCGCAGTATACCATTCCGCCATCTTCAGGCGCATATCCGCTCCACATTTCGCTGTGGCATTTATCACAAGACCGCTTCCATAATTTGCGGGGCATCCTCAAAGTATTCCTTTTTTTATGCCTGCAATCAGGGCATTCCGCCGGTACGGGCAACAGCCGCTTTCTTAAATAATTTAATTCTTGCGGGATAATTTTGTAATTTTTACCGCACGCCGCACATGTCAAAATTTTCTGCA
>MFXA01000044.1:5111-8251 GCA_001787455.1 Candidatus Peregrinibacteria bacterium RIFCSPLOWO2_01_FULL_39_12
TTCATCTTCGCTTAAAGGATAATACTCAAATGCCGCCGTTTCATTGTAGGCAAACGGCGAAATTGAAATCGGAAAAAACTCGCCCCACGTGCCATCTTTTTCCATATGCGAAATTATTCGTTCACGCAAAGCCAAATATTCATCCTCGCTATAAACCTTATTTAAAATCGCAAATTGCTTACGTTTTAATCCCACGCATCCAAAAACATCATGACAACCTAAACAGTAAGAAGAATAATAAGCGGAGTAATTTCCATTCCACAAATGATCGCTTGCAAAACAATGATTTGTACCCTCAAGTCCTGTTGAAATACCCTCTGCACACCACTCAACGCGACCGCACCCATCCATGTCATAGCAATGATAAACTTGATCCGCCAAATTAGTAGAATACTTAACATATTCCGCTCCGCGACCGTCAAAACAATAATACAATCCCTTGGAATTTTTAAGATAATTTCCCACGCAATCCTCGCAATTTACCTGAAAAACTGCACGCTTTGGAAAATCCGCCCGCAATCCTGCAACTTTCGCGGCAACCTTGTTTAATCCCTGTTTAAAAACTTCCCGTAAACGATTTTCATACACCTCCTTCGACAATTCTTCATTAAAAAAATGATACTGTTTGTGCCTCAGCCCCACGCACCCAAAACAATTTTGGCAATTCTTACAACTGTAGCACATTGCGCAATTTGTACAGTATTCACACATCTGGCAAAATTGACATTCATAATCGCCTACACAATCCGTGCATTCATAGCAAAACTTGGAATCTATTACGTATAAACAGTCGAAACATCCCTCGCTCCGCCAAACATAAGCCCCATAACAACACTTTTCATTTTCGTCGCTCATGTATAATAAATAACAATCCTTCCCGTTATAACAATAATTTGTGTAGTCGGAATTTTCTTGTAAAACATTCGTCAAATCCAGCTTTGGGACAGCCCGCAAAAGTTCGGCAAACTGCTCAAGAAACGGCTTATCAAAGTTGAAATCCATGCCATGCTTCTCCGCATCCCACTTATCACTCCACCAGCAATCCTTGCAGTAAACAGTCAGTTTTTTATCCGGTGAATACACGGTTATAATTGGCTTCCCGCATAAATCACAAATTCTTTTGTAAAGATTTCTCTCGTTTCTGAAAGCAAGCCTCCTTTGCTGCCTGCACACCGGACACAAAGTTGGCGGAGTCACCTTGAATCCTTTATAAAATTCCAAATCTTCTTGCCGGACAGCAAAAACATCCCCACATTTCGCACAGTTTAATTGCTTACCATCCTCTTTCCGCATATTTTTGATCCAGTTTATCAATTTCGATACTGTCCATCGCTTTGCCAAGCCCGCGTGAACATCTTGCAAGAATATCGGGAGTATTAAAATGTAAAGTTGCCTCAACAATTGCGCATGCCCGCTTTAAAGGATCGGAAGATTTAAAAATCCCGCTTCCCACAAAAATCCCATCGCATCCGAGTTGCATCATTAAAGATGCATCAGCCGGTGTTGCAATCCCTCCTGCGGCAAAATTTACAACGGAAAGCCGACCCAATTTACACACTTCATCCGCAAGTTCAACGCTTACTCTTTCAGCCAAAACCCACTTAGCCAAATCCTTTTTACTCATCTTTTGCAAAGAAACAATTTCTTCATTTATAGTTCGCATGTGTCTTACCGCCTCAACAATATTTCCGGTTCCCGCCTCGCCTTTTGTTCGAATCATTGCCGCGCCCTCGCCGATTCTTCTCAAAGCTTCTCCTAAATTTTTTGCTCCACACACGAACGGAGCCTTAAAATCCCGCTTGTTAATGTGATATTTTTCATCAGCCGGAGTCAAAACTTCACTTTCATCAATATAATCAATTCCCAAACTTTCCAAAATTTGCGCTTCCGCAAAATGCCCGATTCTCACTTTCGCCATAACGGGGATCGAAACCGCTGCCATGATTTTTTGAATCATAAGGGGATCACTCATGCGGGCAACTCCACCTTCCCGTCGAATATCTGCCGGTACACGCTCAAGCGCCATAACCGCAACAGCTCCTGCCTTTTCAGCTGTCTGCGCCTGCTCGGCATTTGTCACATCCATAATTACTCCGCCCTTAAGCATTTGAGCCAAGCCTTTTTTTAATTTAAAAGTATTTTTCTGCATAGCCACCGCATTTTATAGGCAAAAATCGCGAGTTTCAAGCCAAACTTCAAATTGACATTTAAATGTACATTTGCTATAATCGGGCTGTATGAACATTTCATTATCACAACAAGTCTCGGCCACTTACGCTCGTAACCATTTTAAAGAAGTAACCGAAAAAGCCGTTAAGGAAGGTATTTGTGTAATTGTTTGGAAATCTAAGCCTGTGACGGTTATCATTCCTATGGATGAATATTTGAAATTGAAAAATGCAGAAAAGATTGAACAGGATAAAAGAAAACCCCCACGCAAAATGACCTTGGCGCAGTTGCGCAAAGATTCTTTTTTTGAAAAATATGCGGGATGCATGAAGGACGAGTATCCGGGCATGACAGCAATGGAATGGCAGCATAACTGGTACAAATATGTTGATTGACAGTAATATCATTTTGGAAATACTTTTCAGGCAAGACCACTGTCGCGAATGTATGGATTTGGTTAAAGCGATAAAAAACGACCTATTTTCCGAAAAAATATACATTACACGATTTTCTCTCAGCTCTATAGAAGCCGCCTGCAAAAAAGGGGACAGGGATTTTTTGTGTGATCTTTTATTATTGATTTATGACGGTAAAATTAATATTCCAAAGCTGGACATCAGAGATGATCTCATGATTAATTCGGTTAGGAATGAACTTGGTCTGGACTTCGATGATGCTATGCAATTTGTTGCCACCCAAAAAGCAGGAACTTACATAGTTACTTTCGATAAAGATTTTAAAAATAAACCGATTCAAATTAAAACTCCGAGAGAAGTTTTAAAAACCGTTTTGGAACAAACAAAAAAATAAAAAAATCAGTTCTAAAAATACTCGCCCACATCCTTTATTTTCAAATCCGCCATCCCGTATCTCAACAAAGCCTCCGCCATCATTTTCGCAACTTGCGCATTTGTTATCAGGGGGATATTCAAATCCACGGATTTCCGCCTTATTAAATATCCGTCCGTTAC
>MFXA01000045.1:0-1323 GCA_001787455.1 Candidatus Peregrinibacteria bacterium RIFCSPLOWO2_01_FULL_39_12
CGGGAATAACAACTCCATCCTGAGCAACCTGTGGAGACAAATTCTGCATAATCTGAAGCAAAGGCTCCTCGGTCAAACCGGAATTCATAGTTTCGCTGACAAGCAAATCTATAGGCTTATTATGTGTATACTTCATAGCATCGCCAACAACAACCTTCACTCTATCGCTCAATCCAAGATTATATACAACACTCTCGGCTATACGCGCGGATGATTCATTAATCTCAATACAGGTAGCACTTACCTTGCTAAACTTAAGCGCAGCCAAAGCTCCAAATAAAGGTATGGGACCACACCCGGCATCAACAACTTCAATCTTCTCACTCCTGGATTCAAGCTCTGCAAGCCCTCCAAACAATGCTCTTAAAAACTTTCTGGTCCTGGTTTCATCCCTGAAACAAGCCATAGCTCCATATACACCAAGTCCCCCCTCATCACCGGAATAACTCTCCCCTGCAACATCTATTCCCTTAATCATAAAATCACGCAAAACAGTAGCTTCCGCCTCGGTAAAATCAAAATAACCAAGTCCGCCTAAAATATAATCAATCCGCTTCCGTGCGTTTTCCCTTAAAGATTCTGCAACAAAAACCTCATCGGCAAGCTTTCCGCGAACATAACTTCTAATCCTGCCCGGACTACCGCAATCTGTAGAAATTCCATCATGAGCCTCATCCAAAGCGCGTTCATACGCAGGCAAACAAACTCCACATACAGGTCCTGCATCTGTAAACACACCATCGGCACGTTTATAGGTTCCAGGAAAATATCGTCCACGCCGTACTTGTTCTATCCCTCCCGGCATAAAAATATCTTCTCCACGCACAACACATCTACTCGACTGCTTATTGCGAATTTTCTCCTCTGCAACACCTGATTGAGATGATTCTCCCAAAATCATAATTATACAGATAAAAAATAGCAGTAAACGTTAACATGAAACCGTGCTCGCGTCAATATGTCGACCTACGTTTACTTTATCACTCTTCATCCTCAACTGATTTCTGCTCCACTAAAAATTCTTTTTTAACCTTTGACGCTCTGCCATCGGGCTTACCTATACATACCAGAACTTCTCCGGTTTTCAAATTAAATACTCCGGATAATGCTTTATGCAGAGGGCTCCCTTTTTCAACAACATATAAATCAAAACCGCATAATCCGGAATATTGACTGGCGCGCGGAGATTCTTCCATCCTATAAACAGGATTTGGAGAAGGGATAGCGGGAAGTTCCGGCGGGATAATTTTCTTTTTGCGTTTTTCAGGATGCGACGGTGCAACCACCGGCTGTGTGTTGTCCAATTTTTCTCTTAATTTTGCA
>MFXA01000045.1:1346-6388 GCA_001787455.1 Candidatus Peregrinibacteria bacterium RIFCSPLOWO2_01_FULL_39_12
CAAACGCATCGCGGCATCGTGAGTACTGCGATTCGCCGCAAGATAACGCCAAACCGGAGGGAATACTCCTTGTTTATAACCCGTGTTGGTTTTAACAAAAAACACCGCTTCTTTAAGCCCCTGTCTACCCTGAAACGCTTGCGCCGCTTTCGGATCTTTCATGGTACACAGCTCTCCACGCCGCGCCGCTTCAATATAATCCTGCACGCGGGAATCTTTGGCTGAACCGATATACGTGTAAGCCAAAATTTCATTCGTAGCGCTGTCATATAAAACAGCATAAGACACCAGCGACGGACTGAAATCAACTTTAATTGTAGCGGTTTCTTTATAAATTTCACCCAGCTCATCCGACATTTGCCACGGCACGGCAAAATAAGTTTTTCCTTCAACATCTACTTTTGTATGAGGCTGAACTTTTTTAAGCCTGAACAATTTGCCGTCTCTTTCCACCGTATTCCCTCTTTTATATTCAGCAGGAATTAAAAAATATTCTTCTCCGTTTATAATTTCTATCTCATATTCCGGACGCTTAAAATCAACCGGCATTCTGTATGCGCGACCGCCAAGCACTTGCACACGCAAAGCCCCCAAAAGTTTTTCTCTTATGCCTTCCTGTAAAGCCGTTATTTCGATGGCATCTTCCGAAATTTCACCGGTCTCGCTTCCGAAAATTTCCCTTAATTTCTCCGCAACCACATATGTTTTATCGTCTCTTCTAAGAAATAATCCATCCACTTTTTTAAAACATTTACCGTCTCTAATATAAAGAGGCCACTGCGTTATATCTTTTTCGCTTAATTCCACCAAAGTAAATGCGCCGCAAATATCATCCAAAACATCAACCTTGCGCGCCGGCACAGCGGATTCTTCCGACGATCGCTCCGCCGCAAGAACCAAAGCCGAACAACATACGCGCCTCCGCGAGGATACGCGAAAATCTTGAGACAATCTGTCTTCCAAATTTCCGCTTAAAAACGGAGATCGCCTGTCTGTGCCCTGGAAATTCTTTTTCCCGAAAACTTTCGTAAACGAACCCATTTCCGGCACAACTTTCATCATTAAACTTTCCAGCGCAAGCATCCACAAATGTTCGTAAAGCGGGTTATCTCTGTTTATACCAGGAATCGTCGCAATCCCCTTATTATCTAAAAATACTGAAATGGGCACTTCTCCGGATTCCCCCTCATCTTCAAAATAACAAACAAGCTCATAATATCCTGCTAAATTCCCTTTATTTTTAACGGACTGGCTGAATTTTTCCAAAACACCTTCTCCGGTTTTTGCTTCCCGTAACCGCTTGCGCGCAAAATCCGCGCTAAAAATTCTTGAATACTTAATGTAACGCGACAATGGATTTGTATGATCTATCGCTGAATTATAAATAGTCACGGGTTCGTCCAAATCCCTGCACGTTTTTATAATTTCTATATACCTTTGAATCAATCCGAGCAATTCTTCACGCGCGGGAAAATTCGGATTTTTTGACAACGCATCAAGCGCTTTTTCTATTCTCTCGCAAATCATTTTGTTTCTTTCTTCAATGCCGGCAATTCCCTCTTTTTCGCTGTAAAAAGGCGATTTCGCACGCTCGTATTCCGCAATAAGACGGCGCAATTTCTGCATCTCGGAAGATAGCGCTCTACACTCTTCCTCAACCAAACCTGCCTGACCTTCACATCCAAGCCTTGCCAAAAATTCTTCATGAACAGCCGCCTCAAAAAGCCTTATAAATAATTTTGTTCTTGCTTCATCTTCCGCCGCGTATTCAACACAATCGGCGGAAGTTAAACCGTCCTCGCACGAGAATTCAGCCGTAACAAATTCGCGTTTTAATTTATTGCCTCCATTTTGTTTCAATGTGCAAATCGCGGAAAAATTTCCGTCTTGCCGTTCAAAACGCATTCTCTCTACCCCGAAAATATCGGCGAGAGGCACGCAAACAGGGACAGATTCGGCTTGCAGCGATTCCAAATTAAAACCAGCCGACTCAAATTCCCTGAATTCCACTTTTTGTATTTCCGCAACATCGCGCAATTTCCCGAATACAATCGCCATGGAAATGGAATCGTCGGTCGGAACCGCATTGCTGTTTCTATGTTTATCTATTGCCCTGCCTAAAAATACGGGAAACGAAACCGGCTCAAATGATTCCATTTCAAGCCTTTCTCTCGCCGCGACAAATTGTGCGCCCAAAGAATCTCGGAGTCCTGCGTGCCGACCCGCCAAACCAAATGCCTCTTGGTATGATTTTTTTGTAAGCAAAGACGGCGACAATAAAACCTCGCAAAGCAATGTTGATACCTCTAAATTTTCCTCGTATTGAGGCAGCAATTTTAATACAGCTACTGCTTCCGGTAATTTCACGCCACCCCGCAATTTCCTGGCGATTTTGATAATTAAAGATACATCGCAAATTCCAGCTTCAATCATGCCTTCCACCCACCCGACAAAACTATCTAAAAATTCTTTATGATTAAGCGCAATTTCCACTCTTGCGACATGCGCCGCTAAATTTTCCGGATGCGCTCGAATTATTTCCGTTAAAACCGAAACTGCTCTTTTATTGTTACCTGCGGCGTGAATTGTTTCTTTATATTGAGCGTAGCGTGGCAATAAATCCTGATTCCAAATCTCGTACTCCCAATTCGTACCGGCAAATTGGGGCAATGCCTCACAAATAATCCCAATACCGTCCCTCACATCTTCATCCGTCCCTTTTTTAAAACAAGCCTTTGCCACATAGTATGTTTCGCCGCGCAAAATCGTTCTGCCGCTTACAGCAGAGGCCGCATGTTCATCTATAATCTCCTGATATTGCCGCAACTTAAACCGCGCTTCCGCCGCCCTTGCCATGCAAATATTTTTTACTTCCAGCGGAATCCTTACGCGCCCTTCCGCTTCCGCTTTAAATAATTCCACCAAGGCTTCTATTATTGCATCAGGATTTCTGTGTGCAGGATTGGCAAAATGGCCAAGAAAAATATCCAATGCATTAAAATAAATGACATAATCTTCCCTGTCATTTTGATATGAAGCTTCAATCACAGCTAAACCTCTTCTCACATCCCCTTTTTCTATAGCTTCCCGGCATTCCCTTCTGCGCGTTGCGACTGTAATTTCCTGACGCGTCTTATCTCTTCGCGCATCAATTTCAGATTCTATTCTATCCAGCTCCCTGCTCATCGGATGATCCATTTCTTCATAAAAATTCGGAATTAAACTATTGATATTTTTATCTATATCTTCCCATTCCTGTGAACTGCCGAGTTGGCGCAATTTTCGGATTGAGGCAACGCGGCGAGCTCCTGCATAATCGCCTTTGTACGCAAGGCAATAAGATAAAATATATTCTCGTGCGACACCATAAACATAATCCGCCCCAATTCTATTTTTATCTAAAATTTCATTAAAATTATGACCGGCTTTTGATATATCCTGCATCCGCATTAAATCTCCTTCCGGATATTTTTTTGCAATAACACCAAACGCGGAGGAGCTAACCAAAGCCATATTTGCAAAACATTCCATGTGGCTCTTTACAAACTGAAACGCTTCCGCAGTTTTGCCGCGTTCGGACTGAAATTTAAAATATGCATCAAAAAATTCGTAACGATGACCATACCCCGGAACTTTCATCCGTATCCCAACTTCAAGCAAACGTGCTGTTTCGTCGGGAAATCTTTCCACAGCTCCATCTTCATTTAAACCGTTTACGCATTCGGTAAAAAGCAAATCAGCGGAATTTAACGAAAACGCACGTATGTAACACCTGTACAATCTACGCCAACATTCTTCTATTTGATCTTGCGATGAATCTTTTGCTTTCGCATTGCGCGCGGCATGCATATATATTTTTGCCAGCATCATTGCGGAGATATAACTTATAGATTCAATATCCGCCGTTGATTTAAGCGCTTCTTCCGGCGTTAATTCGTCAAGCTTATGCATCCATTGCAACACGTCGTCATGCGATTCTGCCTTTTTAAATGTAATCTGTTGCATATACCGCATCATGTCATCTACATGCTGTCCGGATATCGGAAAACTCGTTGCTTCCATGTCATCAAAAATTCCATTAGTTGTAGCAGTCTCTCTATCTCTGGGCAAAGGAATATTAATGAGCTTCCGATTTGGAAACTTATGACGTCTACCTATCAGTGAAGCTTCTAAATGTGGACCAAATGTCTCCGGCATCATTTATGGTTAAATACAGGCGCTTAAATCTATATCAATCTTATGTTTTAGTAAAGCACTCACTTCTGGTTTTGACCAAAAACAAACACTCATATACCATACTCCCGACAATTCAATCAAAAAAAATGCGCTGGAAAACTTTAAAATCCAAAACAATAATCAAAAACCGCTTTTTCAATCTTTTGGAAGAATCATACAAAAAAACCGACGGAAAAATCATCAACAAATTCTATACGGTTAAAAGAAAAGATGTCGCTGTAATAGCCGCATTCACAAAAAATAAAAAAATCGTACTGATCAGTCAATACAGACCATCCGTAAAAATTTCAGATTTAGAATTGCCGGCGGGCTACATGGAAAAAGGAGAAAAAAACATAAAACAAACCGCCGAAAGAGAACTTTTGGAAGAGACGGGATACAAAACTAAAAAATTGATAAAGATAGGAGAAGCCTTTGTTTCTGCGGGATTTATGAACAACAAAGTTCATTTTTTTATAGGATTTGATGCGGAAAAAATTTCGGAACAAAAATTGGACAGCAGTGAAGAAATAGAGGTAAAAATAACTTCATGGAAAAAGGCTCTTAATTTGGTGAAAAAGGGAAAAATTAAAGATTTGGGATCGGTTACGGGGATGATGCTGGCGGAGAGATATCTGAAGAAAGTTTTCCCGGGAAAAAACTGGACTTTTTAGTGAAACTATTATGAAATAACTTCATTGTTTTCTAGGGAAAGAACCGATGCCACCACATCGGTCCATATAGGTGGGATTTGCTTCTATTCAGCGTGCCGCCTGGTGGGACGGCTGGGATGATCAGGGCGCGGGCTCCTCGGCGGGCGCGGCGGG
>MFXA01000046.1:0-12973 GCA_001787455.1 Candidatus Peregrinibacteria bacterium RIFCSPLOWO2_01_FULL_39_12
TTTTCATATAATTTATCAGCTTCTTTTACCGCTTTAGGATCTTTCCCGAGCGAAACAAGATGAACAGTAAACGGAGCGACATTTTCAGGCCAAATAATACCGTTTTTATCATATTTTGCCTCAACAATCGTCCCAAGAAGCCTGGTAGTCCCGATTCCGTAGCAACCCATCGTAACAAGCTTGGATTTGCCGTCTTTATCTGTAAAATTCAGATTAAAAGCCCTGCTGTACTTTGCGCCGAGTTTAAATATATTCCCAACTTCCACCGCTTTAATTTCTTTCAAAGGTTTATCGCATTTTTTGCATTTGAAACCGCTTTTAACCTCAACCAAATCAGCAAAATCATCTATGACAAAATCCCTGCCGATGTTCGCATTTTTATAATCCTCGGCATAAGCATTTGCGCCGGTTGCAAAATTTTTAATATTTTTGATGGAGTGATCCGCGATAAATTTCAGTTTTATTTTAGAAGACAGATTAACAGGGGAAATATATCCTTGCACAAGCCCAGCCCGCTTTAACAATTCCGGACTCGCAGGTCGGAGAGGTTTCTTTAAATAATTTTCAAGTTTTACATCGCTCACATTTAAATCTCCGCGGATAACAACTCCGATTAAACCCGTTTCATCAACTTCATATACGACAGTTTTAAGAATTTTATAAGATGGAACACCGTGTGCTTTTGCGTTGTCTTCAATGGAAAATCCGCGCTCGATATGAACTTGGTTTAACGACAATTCTTTTTCAGGATGAGCGTCGGGATTGGGCACTTTTCCCTCGGCGATTTCAAGATTTTGCGCTGTCCCGCATTTATCGCAAATGATTATTGTATCTTCACCGGCGGGGGTTTCTACTGAAAATTCATGCGAATATTTATCGGAAAAAGGTCCGCCGGAAGCTTCAATTAAATATGCTTTTAACCCGCATCTCTCAAAAACATTAAAATAAGCTTTTTTAACTTTTTCATAATATTTGTCCAAGTCTTCTTCTGAAACATGAAAGCTGTACATATCTTTCATCCCGAATTCGCGACCTCGCAAAAGTCCCGATTTTGCGCGCGGCTCATCTCTAAACTTTGTTTGTATTTGATAAACGACCAAAGGCAGATCTTTATAAGATTTTATATATTTGGCGGCTAACGGAGTAACTGTTTCTTCATGGCTTGGTCCGAAAACGAATTCTTTATCGCCCGAAGCTTTTGTGCGGTACAAAATGCTGTCCATTGTTTTGTTTCTTCCGGTTATTTCCCAAAGTTCAATTGGATGTAAAGCCGGCATAAGAAGCTCCTGTCCATCAACCGCGTTCATTTCTTCTCTTATGATTTTGCAAATTTTTACCAAAACTTTTTGACCGAGCGGCAGAATATTATAAATTCCGGCTGCCAATTTTTCGACAAAACCGGCTTGAGTCAAAAGCTGGGCGTTTTTACTATCGGCATCGCATGGGGGGTTGTGTCTGGTTTTTCCAAAAAGTTGTGAATAGCGCATTGCTGAAAATATAGACTATAAGGCTTGTATTGACAATAAAAATTATAGGGATAAACTTTAGCACCAATTATGTAGCAACTGTATGTATGATGAGAGAACCAAAAAGTCCGGAATACTATGGAGATAGGGAATATTACTTCATGGATTTAGCGCCAGATCACCTCAAGCTGTTGGCAGGCATACAACCAAGATTGATCAGATTTTTTACGAGAGACGTAACGGCAATATTAAGTCCGCAAACTCTAAGAGCCGCTTTTACGGGGGAAGAGGTTAGTGGATTGCAACAGGGGATTGGTGAAGTTTCTTACGAGATAGCGGATCTTACGCCGTTTATAAGAGAGGCAATGGCTTCGAGGAACGACCGCCCTTTTGAACTTACTATGAGTATAACCGTGATTGCAGCCGATCAAAATGCTTCGACTATCGTAGACGCAAGTCCGGCAAACCTGGTTCAGGTACACAGTAATAGATTTGTACGGGATGAAGAAACTCAAAGATTAACTGGTTTCATCACAAGTACAGCCCTTGAAGCCCCTGAACACCACGAATTGCATCTTGAGATGAAAATACCAGGTGATATGAATATAAAATTGGGATTTTTTAGCGGAATGATTGAAAGCTTGAGTCAGCATCTTGAATATGAAGGTTTCAAAATAGAAAAACCTGAGTTGGGAAGCGCACTCCAAAGCGCTGTCGCAAGAATTTCTCACGAATCAAAAATGCCATTTGTGATTATTACAGGTCATAGTGGACATTCTGGAAATCCAATAATTATATATTCGACCATTCAGGGAATCGGACTGACCGAGGATCCGAACAAAGCTCAACAACAAGCTCCGGGAATTATGCCTGTAACAATGGATTTAAGGAAAAAAATAGATATTTAGGACCCGAAAATCTAAAACAAAATATTATTTTAAATCAGCAACACGTTTGGCTCAGATTTTAAGAATATTTTAAAAAAATTTTAACTTTGCTAAGTAGAATTTTGATTTGAATTAACCCTTAAATCATTTTTACCATGCAAAAAAATAAAAAAATTGAAGTTAAAGGAATGGAAATATCCCTATTACAAAAAAATAATGACAATTATATCTCCCTGACCGACATTGCGCGTTACAAAGATGTTGAACGGACAGATTACATTTTGCAAAACTGGATGCGTAATCGTGACACTATAGAATTTCTTGGATTATGGGAGAAAATTAATAATTCCAATTTTAAACCCATCGAATTCGATGGGTTTAAAACTCAATCCGGTCTAAATAGTTTTTCCCTTACGCCTAAGCGCTGGATCGAATCAACTAATGCCATAGGTCTCATTTCCAAATCAGGTCGTTATGGCGGGGGTACTTTTGCCCATAAAGACATAGCTTTCGAATTCGCCTCATGGATCAGTCCAGAATTTAAGTTGTATTTGATCAAAGAATTCCAAAGACTAAAAGAGATCGAAAATCAGAAATCATCACTGAGCTGGGACGTAAAAAGAGAATTGGCAAGGATAAATTACAAAATTCATACCGACGCGATAAAACAAAAATTAATACCATTAAAAATTGACCAAATCCCGGACAAATTTGTTTACGCAAGTGAAGGGGATCTTTTAAACAAAGCTCTGTTCAATCTGACAGCCAAAGAATGGCGTGAACAAAATCCTGAAAAAGAAGGAAATATCCGTGATTATTCCACAATTGAACAACTTGTAGTACTTTCCAATCTTGAAAGTCTTAACGCCGAGCTAATCAAGCAAGGCATAGAGCCTGAACAAAGATTATTAAAACTAAATAAAATTGCCATAGATCAAATAAAGTCGATCCTTGGACATCCTGCATTAGAGAAACTGAAGTAAAACTTTAGCTACCTGCTCGTCTTAAGAGGCATTTTGCTTACAACTTTGTGCTTCCTTTCTTCGATTTTTGCCATAAGTTTTTTAGCCCACTCCTCATGATTCTTATACCAGTCAAAAGTTTTTTGAATTCCCTCCGCAAAATCTACGGAAGGTTTCCATCCAAGCTCCGTTTGAAGTTTTGTGGAATCTATCGCGTATCTGCGATCATGAGCAAGCCTGTCATCAACATAAGTGATCAAACTTTCATCTTTCCCTAAAAACTTCAGCAAAAATTGGGTAATTTGAAGATTTGTTTTTTCATTGTTGCCGCCAACATTATAAACTTCGCCCAAACGACCTTTTTTTAAGATAACATCAATGGCGCGGCAGTGATCTATGACATAAAGCCAATCTCTTATATTTTTGCCATCACCATAAACAGGAACAGATTTTCCCTCAGAAATCAACCTGAAAAAATAGGGGATTAGTTTTTCGGGAAATTGATACGGACCGTAATTGTTACTGCATCTGCTTATGGTTATCCCCATTTGATAAGTTTCAAAATAACTTTTTGTCAGAAGATCGGCGGACGCTTTGGATGCGGCATACGGACAATTTGGCGCAATCGGCGTTTTTTCCGTGAAAAATTCTTTTGAGTTACTTCCTAAATCTCCATAAACTTCATCCGTGGAAACCTGATGATAGCGTTTTACGCCTGTTAAACGAGAGGCTTCAAGAAGATTATGCGTGCCGACAATATTTGTCATTACAAAAATACCCGGTCCGGTAATACTTCTGTCTACATGTGTTTCAGCGGCAAAATTCACAACTGCATCAAATTTTTCCTTCTCAAAAAAATCTTCTACAAAATCCTTGTCGGAAATATCGCCTTGTACAAAATGAAATCTCTTTTCATCCATTAAATCGGATAAATTATCAAGATTTCCGGCATAAGTAAGCTTATCCAAAACAAAGATTTCGTCATTTGGATAATTTTCAAAACGATAACGAGTATAATTGCTTCCTATAAATCCGGCTCCTCCTGTAATAAGAATTTTCATATATTGTCGGATGAATTTACGTATTTTATGAATTCATCAAGATCATAAATATAGTCGGTAGGCACGTAGTTTACTGAAGATACAGCCAAAAGTACAGCATCGGGAGAAAATTCGTAAAATTCGCGATAGCACATTCCATCCATTATTAAAGCGCTGTCCGGTCCTTTAAGTTCAAATCCCAGCCATTTTTCCCCGTCATGGAATTTGGCTTTTACAAGCCCTTTTTGGCAGATATAAAGTTTTTTTTCATGTTTCACAGCATGACCTCCGCGCGGCTTGCCCACATCATTCAAATAATATATCCGCTTAACCGGCCAATCCACGTAATCTTTGAGTTCCACAGCCGTCAAAACGCCGCGCTCATCTTTAAAACTGTTTAATTTTATAGGACGAACTTTCTCCATGATTATTAAATTATTCTTTTCCTTTGCTCCTGTTTATAAGCGACAAGGATATCTCCTTCCTGAAGCGCAAATTCGCTGATAATTTTCATGCCGCATTCATTGCCCTCTTTAATTTCATCCACAGTTTCCTCGGCCTTGCGAAGCGAATTTATAAAAGCCTCTCCGACAACATTTTCTTCATCAGCCGCATTTCTTCCCCTAACCACTCTTAATTTTGCTTTACTTTCCATTTTGCCGCTTAAAACTCTCGCCCCGATAATAGTTTCTTTTTTCTTCGTTAAAAATACTTTTTTCAATTCCGCTCTTCCAAGTAAAGTTTCCACAATTTCGGGCTCCATTAAGCCGCTTAAAATTTTATTAACATCTTCCAGCAGATTATAAATAATTTTGTATTGCCTCACCTCAACCATCTCACGTTCGGCGGTTTTGGAAACATTTGGAGCATCGAAGTCAGTGGTAAAAGCCAAAATCATACCTTCGCTTGCGGAAGCCATCATTACATCGGATTCTGTAATTGTGCCGACTCCGGCGTGAATAATTTTAATTGCAACTTCTTCATCTTTAATTTTGGCAAGTGACTGTCTTATGGCTTCAAGCGAGCCTTTTGTATCGGCTTTTAGAACTATTTTTAGGATTTTGTTTGATTTAACACGGGAAATAAGCTGATTTGCGGCGGACATTCTTTCAAAACTGTCTTTTTTATTTATTAAACTGATTTCTTCCGCTCTTCCTCGCGCTGTTCTTTCATCTTTTACAACTTGAAGGATGTCACCGCTTTTCGGAGTTATGTTTAATCCTGCCACCAAAACGGGAGTGGAAGGAATGGCGCTTTGTAATGCTTTCCCTGTAAAATCTTTCATAAGTTTTATACGCCCGTAAGTACTGCCGACGATAACATTGTCCATTACTTTAAGCGTTCCTGTATTTATCAAAATGGTCGCGACAGGTCCGAGATTTTGATCGAGATGCGCTTCAATCACAGTACCGACAGCTTCGCGGTTTGGATTTGCTTTAAGATCCCCCATCTCCGCAGTCAAAAGAATCATATCGAGAAGACCATCGATGCCTTCACCGTTTAAAGCTGAAACCGGAACGGTAACGGTTTTTCCGCCCCAATCCTCAGGCTGAAGCCCTTGTTCCGACAACTCTCCTTTAACTTTATCAATATTTGCTCCGGGTTTATCAATTTTATTTATAGCTACGATGATTGGAACGCCCGCTTCCTTGGCGTGATTTATTGCTTCCACAGTCTGCGGTTTTATTCCTTCATCTGCGGCAACTACAAGTACGGCGATATCGGTGATTTTGGCGCCGCGCGCCCTCATAGCTGTAAACGCCTCATGCCCCGGTGTATCCAAAAATGTGATGGGTTTGCCTTTTGCGACAACCTGATAAGCTCCAATGTGTTGGGTAATTCCGCCGGCTTCCCCATCAACAACATTTGTTTTACGGATTATATCCAAAAGCTTTGTTTTCCCATGGTCGACATGTCCCATTACGCACACAACGGGAGGACGCACTTTTAAAGATGTCGGATCATCCTCGGTTATCAGTTTTGAAATATCTCCGGACATAAGCTCTTCAACGCCTGCAATAGTGCGAAGTCTTTTTAATTTTATGCCAAGATCGTCGGCGATAATTTGTGCGGTATCAAAATCAATTTGCTGGTTTATATTTGCCAAAATGCCATTTTTCATCAGTTCTCCGATAACTTTCGCAACATTTATGCCGGTTTTTTCGGCAAATTCTTTTACGGCGATGAAATCCGGAATTTCAATGCCATCTTTGCTTATAATTACCTCAGGTTTAGCGGGTGATTCTTTTGGAACTTCTTTTTTTGTTGAAACTTCCTTCCCTGCAGTTTTTTTCCTTTGGCTTTTTATAATCTCGCGCTCCTGCTTTTCCGCAATAATTTCATCATATATTTCCGCAATATCTTGAGGAGCTTTTTCGATATCCACTCCGTCTCCGGAGCTGTTCGCCTCTCGAGTAGAAGCGGACACCTTAGAAAGTTCGTCTAAAACAAGTGTTGCGGTGTCATCATCAACAACCCTTGCTTTTGGAGATAACTTAACTCCCAGCTCCTTAAGTTTCTTTTTAAGCTGAACTTGGTCAATATTAAGCTTCTCCGCCAAATCAGATAATTTTGTTGACATAGATAGGTAGCGCAATAAAAAGCATCAGCAGTCTACGGAAAAAACGTTTTAATGTAAAGGAATTAACGATATTATGGAATTAATGTTAATTTTAATCGGTTTAATAATTTTCTCGGCTCTTGTTTTTTTGATATACACGCTTAAATCGCAGAAACTCCCTGAACAAGACATCGGGAAAATGATGTTTGAATACATCGAAGCGCTGCGCAAGGAAGTACGAGAAACCTCAAATGAAAGTCGAAAAGAAACTTATGGAAAATTGGATAGAATCCATGAAGGCTTAACAAAAGGACTTGAATATTCTTCCAGTACTCTTCAAAAACAATTTGCTCAAAGCGCAAAATTAATCAGCAGTGTAACGGAAAAACTTACGAAATTGGACGAAACAAATAAACAAGTTTTGGGTTTTTCCGAGAAAATGCAGAGCTTGGAAGACATCTTGAAAAATCCTAAACAGCGCGGCATTTTGGGCGAATATTTTCTCGAGGCATTGCTTAGTAATGTGCTTCAGCCCAATCAATACAAAATCCAATATGAATTTAAAAATGGAGAGATAGTGGATGCGGCAATTTTTATTAGAGATAAAATTATACCTGTCGATGCCAAGTTTTCTCTCGAAAAATATAATAAAATAATGGAGGAAAAGAACGAAAAAAGAAGAAATGAACTGGAAAAAGAGTTTAAGGCGGATATTAAAAACCGTATTGATGAGACCGCAAAATATATCCGTTCGGAAGAAAACACCACTGATTTTGCCTTCATGTTTATTCCGGCGGAAGGCATCTATTATAATCTTATGATTTATAAAATCGGAACAGTGGATATAAATGCCAATGATTTGATGGAATACGCTTTTAGGAAGCACGTAATAATCGTTTCCCCGACATCGTTTTTTGCTTATCTGCAAACCGTTCTGCAGGGACTGAAAGCGCTGAAAATGGAAGAATCAATAAAAGAAATCCAGCAAAATATCGAAAACTTGGGTCGCCATATAGGCAGTTACGAAACATATCTTCAAAAAATGGGAAACAGTTTATCAACAACAGTAAATATGTATAACGGCGCTTATAAAGAATTTAAAAAAATAGATAAAGACGTATATAAAATTACGGAAGGGAAGGAAGGAGGAAAATCTATTCCGGTTCTTGTAGACAAACCAACTGAAGAAATTTTGCGAAGCAAAATTTCCTAATTAACAAACTGTCCCGCTAAGCGGGACACCTTATAATTTAAACAAAATTCCATATGGAGGTACGTACAAAAGCATTGGTAACCATCGTTTTACTTATTGCGGTCGGAGGGGTCGCCTCGTGGCAGATCAGCAATAAAGGCTTATTTAAAGGGCAGATAAAATTAAATCCGGATGAACAAGCAACAGAAGAGGCAGGTGCAAAAATTCCTAGAAACGCAAAACCCGACTTGACCGCCAAAATGCAGGTTTTGCCTCCGGAAGCGGTGGGAAACGATATAAACATAGATGTTACGATTGAAAATCTCGGCCCCGGCTCTCTTACCGGAGAAACTCCTTTTAAATACGCGGTTTATTTAAACGACAAAGAAGTCTTTTCAAACACAGATTCTTATACGGTTATGGAAGCAGGGGATTCATTTAACTTTGTTTACCCTATTTCGCGAGCTGTTTATAATTATGAAGATTCCGGAACGGCAAAAGTTGTGGTTGATTTGGATGATGATATAGATGAAGCGGACGAAAGTAACAACGAAAAAGAAGAAAATTATTCGTTCTAACAGAAATTTTGCTTTGCAAAATTTCCTATTTAAAAGTAGCTGGCGGGGCAAATCAGCCTAAAGTCGCAAAACTTACAGTGTATCCCAGGAGTCGGAGTAAAATCAGACGAAGAGATATTTTGGATTTTTTCCGATATTTTTTGCGGCAAAGCGTTCAGGTCGGAATCTTTTCTTGAAGTGGAAATCTTTTGACCATCTTCCAAATAATACAAAGAAAGTTTCGAAACTTTAATTTCCAAAATATCTCTGCATGCCAAGGCGTAAAGCGATAACTGAAAATCTTTTGTAATATCGGTCGAATCCTTTAAACGCCCGGTTTTATAGTCAATTACCTCAAAAGTGCCATCACTAAGCTTGTCGATTCTGTCTATTCTCCCAATTATAAAAAATTCGCCGACTTTTAAATTAAAAGGTTGTTCAAGGGCATCCGGAATAACAAACATCGGTTTGCTGTTTGCTTCATAGAAATTTTTTAACATTTGGAGCCCTTGTTCTTTTCTGGTTTCTTCATGTTCTTTGCTGTCATATCCGTAGGATATCCAATTTTTCTCATAAAGCCTCACCATTGTATCCAAATTAACCTGTCCGCCACCTTTAAGAATTTTATAAAATTCATTTAATGTCGAGTGTACGCTTGTACCGAAATTCGCCGCATGGAAAGGAGCTACGGGAATATTCATCAAATGTCTGTAGTTATATTTCAGAGGGCATGTCTTGAAAGTATCAAATTGCGAATAACTTAATCTGCGGTCATTGAATTTCGGCAGATCAAACAAAGGTTTCACAGGTTCCTTAAATTCTTTTAAGCGTTTTAATGCGTTATCCGAAGATTTGTGTTCGACAATTTTTACTTTTCCACTTTCCAAAACTTCCTTAACGAAAGGAGAAATTCGCCATTTTTTATTTCCTTCATATTGGTCGCTATAAGTGATGAATAAATATTTTTTTGCCCGTGTCATCGCTACGTAAAAAAGACGCCTTTCTTCCTGAATTCTAAAATCCCCTTCAGGATAGATTTCTTTGGTTAAATTTTCAGGTATTTCAAAAGCTCCGCCATGCTTTCTTGCAGGGAAACGCTCATTCACCGCATTTACGACAAACACACACTCAAATTCAAGCCCTTTGGCTCCGTGTGCGGTTAAAATTTGCACACTGTCTAAATCGGCGGCGGAAGTTTCTCCAAGAGGCATTTCGGCTTCTTCAAGCAAATTTAAATAATTTATGAAATCGCCCGCGGATTTTTCTTTATTTTCTTTTTCAAATTTTGCCACTTGTTTCGCAAACTCGTTTATATTATCCAGCTCCTCATATTTTCCTTTTTCAATCAGATAATTTAATAATTTGGATTTTTGAAGAAATTCATTTATAGAAGCGCCAGCCGATCGGTTCTTTGAAAATTCAATCAAATCTTTTAGCAAAACATAAACTTTAGAATCATCGTTTAACAGGCTAAAAACAGAATCGTTTTTAGCTTTATTCAGAAGATTAAGAATTTCAAGATTTTTCACATCGAAAATTTCCAGTCTTAAAATCCTTAAAATGGCAACATTGTCATACGGATTGGAAATAAATTTTAAAACAGCGATCAAATCCTTAATTTCTTCCAGTGCAAAAAGCCCTTTCGGATTTTTTACCTGATAGGGGATTTGAAGGAACTTAAGATCTTCGATGAAAGGGTAGGCAAGCCGGTTTGACCTTACAAGAATCGCAATATCTTTAAAATTTATACCGTTTTTTTCATGAAGCTCTTTAATTTTTTCCGCCACAAAACTGCTTTCCTGCAGAAAGTCGGGAAAATGGTTCAGTTCTACAGGCAAATTTCCATCCTTTGCTCCCGTAAGTTTCTTATTTATATTAGCCTTAACTTCAAGCCTGTCGGGATTATTATTTTGAATTAAACTGTATGAGGCATCCAAAATATTTTGCGTACTTCTGAAATTCTTTGTCAAAATCACTTTTTTGGCATCCGGAAAAAAATCTTCAAATTGAAGGATGTTGCTTAAACTGGCTCCGCGCCACTTATAAATATTCTGATCGTCATCGCCCACAACACAAATATTTTTATGCTTTCCCGCCAATTTAAGGATTAACTGGAATTGGGCGTAATTTGTATCCTGAAATTCATCTATTAAAATATATTTAAATAAGTTCTGATATTTTGTTAAAACAGATTTTCGCTTATCGAACAGCTCGTTCGCATAAAAATTTAAATCCCCAAAATCAAGCATGCCGTTTGCCATTAAAGTTTCCTGATATTTTTTATAAGCCTTAGCTATCTCTAAGGTTTTTTCAGCATCTTCAAGCTCTCCTTCGTACTCCTCCTCGCGTTTTATACATGATTCCACAATATTTTTTGCATAAGCCAAATAATCATCAGGCTTGATAAGCTCATCTTTCAATCTGCTGAAATATGTTAAAAGTTTATCCAAAAAACTTGTCGGATTTCCGAGCGGTCTATAATAATCGAGCTCAAAATCAAACAAATGTTTTTTGAATAACACAAATTGCCCGAATTTATCTGAAATTTTATATTGCGGATCAATGCCTATTTCAAGCCCGGATTCTCTTAATATTTGCTCCGAGAAAGAGTGAAATGTTTTTATGCAAAGCTCGTAGTATCCCGTTTCCATTCCAGAATCAACTCTTCCGAGCATTTCATTCGCAGCCTTATCGGTAAAAGTTAAAGCCAAAATTTCTTGGGGTTTAGCCTTGCCCGACTTTATTAAACGCAAAATCCGTGAAGTGATAACCTTTGTTTTTCCGGTTCCTGCACCGGCAATAATCAAAAGTGGACCATCTTCATGATTAACAGCTTTTGTTTGCTCTGAATTCAAGTCCATAGAGCCTACTCTTTAACGGTTTTCTTCGGTTTCTTTACGGTTTTTTTTACTTTCTCTTCGGACTCATCTTTTTCTTCTGTATTTTTTTCGGTATTTTCTTCAGCTTTTTCCTCAACCTTCTTTTCTTTAGATTTTTTAGCCGGCTTTTCTTCCAAAGATTTAATTGATAATCCTACTCTATGCTCATCAGGATCAATTGCAATAATTTTTGCTGTGATTTTATCGCCGACTTTTAATTTTTCGCCTGGATCAGCAACGTTTTGATCGGAAATTTCACTTACATGAATTAAACCGTTTATGGAATCCTCAAGCTGAACAAAAGCGCCAAAAGGTGTGATTCTGTTAATAACGCCTGAAATCACAGTCCCAACTTGGTATTTTTTCGCAGCTTCAATCCAAGGATCCTGCACCAATCGCTTCATGGAAAGACTGATTTTGTCTTTTTCTTTGCCGATAACTAAAACTTCAACTTCATTGCCAAGCTTTCCATATTCATTTGGATCTTTAACATGCCCCCATGCAATTTCGGAAATATGGACAAGTCCCTCAAGCCCCTCAAATGTGACAAATATACCGAAATTAACGATTCCGCTGATCTTGCCTTTAATTTTTTGACCAACTTCCAGCTTCTCGAGAGATTTTTGTCTGGCTTCTTCCTCGGCTGCTCTTTCGGAAAGAATAAGTTTTCCACCTTCTTTATCGAGATTGATAATTTTAACTAAAAGAGGCACTCCGACCAATTTTTGAAGCCTTGTAAGAATTTGGCTGCTGTCTGCGCCGTTCACACGAGGATAGTGCAAAGGAGCAAGTTGTGATACCGGAATAAAGCCTTTAATTCCATCCATATTAAGAAGTAACCCGCCTTTATTCGCTTCAGTTGGCATAACGGTAATGGATTCATCCTGTTCATGCGCACAGACAAATTTATCCCATGTCCTTTGTTGGCTGGCTTTTCTTAAAGAGAGAACGACCAAACCTTCTTCATTTTCTTCTTCCAATATATAAGCGGAAATTTTATCGCCTTCTTTTACTGTTTTTAAAGTTTTTGAACTGTCGCACGCTTCTTGTCCCGAAATAATGCCTGTTGCAACACCATCAAGATCAACTAATATTTTATTTTTCCACACTGCAATTACAGTGCCTTCAATTAACGCTCCGGGAGCAGGCAACTTAATATCCGGAGAATCTTGTAGCAATGCATCCATAACAGCACTTGCTGTTTTAACTTTAGCCATAAAACCTTGCTTAGCAGGATGTTTTAAATATAGTAGCTTTTTGCATTAAGGCTATCCTGCCAATAAAACTACCACTACTGCAAAAAGCATGGGGATTATAGATACAGCCCAACACGAAGTCAAGCGATGTTTACCCATCAGCGGAATTTAAACCTTCGCCTTAACCAAATCCAACGCCTTCCCTTTTTTCACTATACTTACAGTGTCGCCATT
>MFXA01000046.1:12994-27634 GCA_001787455.1 Candidatus Peregrinibacteria bacterium RIFCSPLOWO2_01_FULL_39_12
TTTTCCGGTAAGCGGATCCTCCACCATTTCCTGCAAAGCTCTTCGTACAGGCCTTGCTCCATATTTTGGATCATAACCAGCTTTTGCCAAAACCTCCAAAGCTCCGGGGGTCACATCAAGGGTAAGTTTTTTGTCATCCATTCTTTTTTGCAAATATCCAAGATGAAGTTTTACAATTTCCTTAATATTGTCATTTGTTAAAGCCTTAAATACGACAACCTTATCTATTCTATTCAAAAATTCAGGTCTGAAATGGTCTTTAAGATCTTTCAAAATTTCATCTTTCATGGCATCGAAATCTTCAAGCGCCTTTTCGCGGGTATCCTCACTTGCGGCAAATCCTATAGGCGCAGCTTTTTCTGTTAATTTTTTGGCTCCTATGTTGGATGTCATAACGATAATTGTGTTTCTGAAATCAACCCTTCTGCCTTTCGCGTCGGTCAATTCCCCATCTTCAAGGATTTGCAGTAAAAGATTAAATACATCAGGATGAGCTTTTTCAATCTCATCAAAAAGTATCACGCTGTAAGGTTTACGCCTTATGGCTTCTGTCAATTGTCCGCCTTCTTCGTATCCTACATACCCTGCGGTAGCGCCAACAAGCCTGGAAGTGTTGTGTCTTTCCATAAATTCGCTCATGTCAATCTTAATAAGCGCGTTTTTGTCATGATAAACTTCTTCAGCAATAGCTTTCACGAGCTCTGTTTTTCCTACGCCGGTAGGTCCCATGAATATAAATGAACCTATCGGACGTTTTTCATCCGAAAATCCGGCTCTGGATCTGCGGATTGCTTTTGCGACAGAAATAACAGCCTCATCTTGACCGATAATTCTCTTTTTGAGAGATTCTTCCAAAGCTTGTAATTTAGTGATGTCATCTTTAAGAAGCTTGGTAACGGGAACTCCCGTCATTGCAGATACAACTGCCGCAATATCATCTTCAACTAATTTTTCACGTTTTGATCTTGGAATCTTAACAAATTTTTGTTCATCTATTTTTTTCAAGATTTCAAGCTCCTCATTTCTTAATGAAGCGGCTTTTTCATAATCCTGTTGAGATACACATTCTTCTTTTTTCTTTATGATAGCCGACAAAGCACGTTGTAATTTTTTGATTTTATCGTTGCTTCCTCTCGATTCTATTCGTTTTCTTGCCGCAGCTTCATCGATAAGATCGATGGCTTTATCAGGCAAAAATCTGTCATTTATATATCTTTTTGAAAGTTTTACGGCGGCCGATAAAGCTTCATCTACGATAATAATATTGTGATGATCCTCGAAAGATTCCTTAACACCGTTTAAAATTTCCAAAGTTTCTTCAGGACTGGTTTCTTCAACCGTTACCGACTGGAATCTTCTATCGAGAGCGGCATCTTTTTCAACATTTTTTCTGTATTCAGCGGTTGTTGTAGCTCCTAAAACTTGAACTTTTCCGCGGGATAAAGCGGGTTTTAGAATATTTGCCGCATCCAAGCTACCTTCCGCGCTTCCTGCGCCGATTACGGTATGAAACTCATCTATAAATAAAATTACATTGTTTTGAGAAGCCGCTTCTTCCAAAATTTGTTTTATCCTTTCTTCAAACTCTCCTCGATATTTTGTGCCGGCGACAATTGACGCCATGGAAAGCGAAAGTATTTTTTTATCGAGCATATTTTCAGGAACTTCTTCTTTTGCGATAGCCTGAGCAAGACCTTCCGCGACAGCGGTTTTCCCGACTCCGGATTCGCCGATCAAAATTGGATTATTTTTTGTTTTCCTTGAAAGAATACTTACAACCCTCTCGATTTCCTTTTTTCTGCCGATAATAGGATCTATTTTGCCATTGCGCGCTTCTTCAACAAGATCCGTGGAAAAATAATCCAAAGCAGGAGTTTCGGTTTTTTTGCCGTCAGTTTTCTTTTTATGCTTATAAGCATCTTTATAATTATCCTTTGGCTGACCGGTAAGCACTCCCTGAAGTCCTGCAAGAAAAAATTCAATTGGATTCATCATCTGAGGATTTTTCGGAATCTGCATATTGGAAGAATCATCAGGATTTTTGCCGGTATAATTTTTTGCTCTTTCAAAAATTTCCAAAATTTGTTCTTTAATATCCGAAGGAGAAATTTTCATATTTTCCAAAATAACGGTAGCGGCGGTATTGCTTTGCGAAACCAAGGCAAAAAGAAGATGTTCGGTGCCGATAAAAGAATGTCCGTATTCGTGAGCGATTTTTACGGCATCTTCGATAATTTCTTTTGCGAAACCGCTAAGCCCTCCGGGCTCATTGGAGTTGGCCGGAACACTTGTACGACCCACTGTCTTTAAAACAAGATAAACATTTTCTATCGAAACTCCAAAATTAAGCAAAATGGAAGCCCCCAAAGAATTCTCTTGAGCAAGTATGCCAATAAGAATATGTTCGGTTCCTACATAGCTTAATTTCGACTCCTTAGCCTTTTCCTGAGCTACAACCAAAGCTTTTTTAGCTTCTTTCGTGAACTTGTTGAAGTGATTGCTTAAGTCAGTCATATTTTGTTTTTATAAATTTTTATCAATTAATTCTAGCATAAAATTCATCATCTTAAAACCTCTCATAACAGATTTGTTCTTTACTTAGCAAAATCCAATGGTTTAATAACAAGTCATGAATAAGCTTTAGCACTCAAAATTATAGAGTGCTAACAAGCTATTGTCAATATGCTTAGTCAACACTAAAGTTTACAGACAAATCTCCATTCAAGCTCGGTTCCTTTATTTATGCCTATTCGCTTAAGACGTTTAATACTCCCAACCTTGTACCCGTGATCTTCAATAAAAAAATCCTTGGAACTACATAAATCAATGCCGTTATCTTTTTTGGTTATGCCAAATGCTTTGCACAGTTTCCCCGGACCGTCAGTTTTTAAATAATCACTGCTGTCAAATCCTGAAACAGGCTTAACGCTTCTTATAAGAACAGCGCACCCTTTTCCTTTCTTTTCGGTAACAACATTAAAACAAAAATACATTCCATAAATAAAATATACATAGCTGTATCCCGAAGATCCAAACATCACTTTTGTGCGTTTTGTCATTCCGTTATACGCGTGACAAGCCGGATCAATATCGGAAACATAAGCTTCAACTTCATTTATTTGTCCGATTTTCCCATCTTTTACTAAAAATTTTCCAAGCAATTGTTTGGCGACTGTTAAAGTAGGTCTGTTATAAAAGCTCCTCGTTAAACGTTTACTCCTCATCTTTTATTGCTGGAGAAATATTTGCGGCCATTGCGGTCATAAGATCTTTATATTGCTTGTCTCCTTCTATCCGATAATTTTGCCCGTCTGCACTGATATATATAATATATTTTGAACCCTGCTGAATGACAGTTAATTCTTTTCCTAACACGTTTATTTTCTCACCGGAAGGAATCGCGTCAGAAATAACATCCAATCCGATTGCTTCGTTTCCATCAGTAACAGACTCATCGCTAAAACCATAATGATGCAAAACTCCCGGACCTGTTCCAATTTTACCTGCGTAGTACCAGTCTTTTGGATATTTCCCCATAAAATGGTAGGGGAGACTTTCAAAAGAAGTTAATTCCTTATCGGGATATAACGATGAATCTGAACTTAAATCGGAAACCACATCTGTATCCTCATCTGCACCGGAAACTTCGTCCGCGGAATCAATTCCATTTACCGCTTCATCATCCGTATTTATGCCGATAAATCTAAATTCTGTAATCATCTCCTGAAAATCAATTTTGTCTTGGATGGAAGATTCTTTTGAAGGAGTATAAGTTATTTTATAAATTAAACCCGCTCTGTATAAAATGTATGAAACGCTTCCGTCGCTGTTTGTAAGTTTGGCGGAAGAAAGCATATCAACACCTATTTTGTTTATTCCCAAATCTGCGCTTGATCCGTATGCTTCATTAAAATAAGCGTCAAGCGGAGTATCAGTTGTACCGTCTTCATTGGTTTTTGGAGAATAGGAAAAAGGTATTTGTTTAATTTCTACGGAAGCAAAATCGGTCGAAGTTTCGGTTGAAGGAGTCGAAGTTAAAACAATCCCGTCGCTTTGCTCGGCTAAATCCCAAGTGTCATAATACTTTAATTCAAAGCCGAATTCGGTATTTTTATATTCTTGCAGTTTTTTTTCTATGATGGTTTTTATAAGAACTTCTTTTACAGAAATGCCGGTAATTTCAAACACTCCATCATCCGGATTTAACACGCCAAGCGCTTCTACTTTATTTCCAAAATATTCTTTTCTGTCCAAGTTAATCGAAAGGCTTCTTACAGGAGTTATTTGTTTTTGATCGTCAGTGATTAAATGAGTCCCTGCATATTCATCATTAGCTTCTTGTTTGGTTAAAACGCCCATCATGGCGCTAAACTCCGGTTCATCTTTAAAATTATCGCTGAAACTGCAACCATAAGTTATGGCGGATATAACTATTAATAAAGGAAGAAAAAACTTTTTCATTGAACTTAAATTTTATATCGCGGGCTATTATATAGAAGAATCTTATGTTATTCAACTGTCCTTAACAGTCTTTAAATGATTGTACGCTTTTTGAGTTGCGACTCTGCCTCTTTGCGTACGCTCAAGAAATCCCAATTGAATTAAAAATGGTTCATATACATCTTCAATCGTATCTTGTTCTTCGGAAATAGCCGCGGATAATGTGTTCAAACCAACCGGACCGCCGTTAAATTTTTCAATAATTACCGCAAGAATTTCTTTATCCATACTGTCTAATCCTATTTCATCTATGCCGATAGAAGTGAGTGCTTCTCTTACATTTTTTGTCTCTATCTTTGAATCATTATGAACATCGGCATAATCTCTCACGCGCTTTAAAAGCCTGTTTGCTATTCTTGGAGTTTGTCTGCAGGATTTTGAAAGTAAATGCGCAACATCTTTACTTATTTCACTGTTTAAAATTCGGGCTGATCTCAAAATAATTTCTTCTATATCGGAATCGGTATAAAATTGTATTTTAAATACATTGCCGAAACGGCTTCTTAAAGGAGAAGAAATTGAACTTAATTTTGTCGTGGCTCCAATCAATGTGAATTTTGGAAGATTTATCCTCATGCTTCTTGCAGACGGCCCTTTGCCGATAACTATATCAATTCCAAAATCTTCCATCGCCGTATATAAAACTTCCTCAACAACCGGTTTAAGTCTGTGAATCTCATCTATAAACAAAATGTCATTTTCTTTTAGATTGGAGATAATCGCGGCAACATCCCCGGGTTTCTCAAGCGCAGGTCCGGAAGTGACTTTTATGCTTACTCCGGTTTCATTGGCGATAATGTATGCCAACGTCGTTTTGCCAAGACCCGGTGAACCGTGTAAAAGCACATGATCCAAAGGTTCGTTGCGTTTTTTCGCGGCCTGAATCGCCACTTTTAAATTATTTTTAACGATATCCTGACCGATGTATTCATTTAAATATCTTGGTCTTAGTTGATTTTCCATCTGCAAAAAATCACCCGATTTGGGAGATATTATTTGCTCTATATTTCGTACTTTGCGGTCAATCATTGCTGTCTTAGGTGATATATGATTTGTCTTATTCCTTCGGGATCAGGCGCATCCGAAAACAATATGGTAGTATGGGAAGATGCGGTTTCAATTATAATACGACCGTAATCAAATACCCAGAAATATGAAAAAATACCTCTTTCGTAGCTTTGTATATCTTGAATGTCATTTAAAAAAGCTTCGGATTCATCTTTAAAAGTTAAAGTTCTCCAATTTATGAAAACCACACGTTGATTTGTGACAATAAGTTTATCCAGCCAAAAAACCAGGGAAAAATAAGTGATTACCAGTACGAAAACTAAAAATACAATTATATGAGACATGACATACCAAAACGTTGACAGAAGCCCCTGCATCCAAAATAAAATTAAAAAAAACGGAAAAATTCCCAGCATCAGTGCGAGCAGTTGAATCACAAAAGGAGTAGGGTGGTGATGATATATCTTTAAAATTTGTTCACCTTCTCGGAGATTCATAGTAATATAAACATAATAACAAAAACATTGTATAGATATGAAAAAGTATTTTCAAGCGCCGTGGGGCTTTAAGGACTTAATTATTACAGGGGCAAGCATCACTGTTTTATTTGTGATTGCCGGATATATCCTTTATTTATTTGGAGTCTATGACAAAATTGAAGCGTCAAAATATAAATTTTTATACACGGCAGTATTGTTTTTAGTCCAATGGATAATAGCGATTTTACCGCTTATTGTTCTTACAAAAATAAAATATGGCTTTAAATTTGAACTTTTTGGTTTTAAAAAAGTCGGGATATGGAGGGTTTTAAAACTTGTTGCTTCAGCTTATCTTATTTATATTGGAATTTCTTTTATAGTTTCGATTATTACAATTTTCAGCGATACGAAAATACCGGGTTATCAAATGCAGGAAAGTATTTTACCGTTTTTTGGAAGTGGCTGGATCGCGCTTGTTTCAGCGGGGATTGTAATAGTTTTTATAGCTCCGTTTTTGGAAGAAATATTTTTCAGGGGATTTTTGCTCAGAACTTTTGTGGATAAAATAGGGATATTTTTTGGAAGTATTGTGTCGGCAGGCATTTTTGCAACCATACATTTCCAATGGCAAAGCATAATCCCAATTTTCATTTTAGGGCTTATAATCAACATGCTTGTCATTAAAAGCAAGTCAATTATTCCGGCTATAGCATTTCACATATTGAACAACGGTATTGTGTTTGCGATTGAAATTCTTATAGAAAAACAAATTATTTCGATTGAAAAGATAATATAAGCATATATAATTCTCGGGCTTGGTAGTAGATGGAAACACGTAACAAGCGCCCGTAGCTCAGTTGGGGAGCCATCAGCTCCGATATCAAAGGAAGCTATGCTCGGATAAAACGGTAAAATAGTCAAAACAAACACAAAAGATGGAAACACGGAACAAGCGCCCGTAGCTCAGTTGGATAGAGCAGTGCCCTTCTAAGGCAAAGGTCGGCCGTTCAAATCGGCCCGGGCGTACCATAGAAATTTTGCTTCAGCAAAAATTTCCTTTAAAGCTTCACAATATTTATCAATTTATACATCGCATCGGCAACTTCTCCGCGAGTCATTCCGGCAGAAGGATTAATTCTGCTTAAACCCGTGTCAAGCAAACCGATTTTTTTTGCATATTGAATATATGGGGCAAACCAGTCATCTACATTTACATCTTCAAATGGTTGAGTCGTTACAGTGGGATCTACATCAACTTTCAATCCATTGAACAAAATCTTGAAAAATTCAGCTCGGTTTACAGTATCATTTGGTCTGAAAGTGCCATCGGGATTACCGTCTACGATTTCCATCTTATAACCGGTAAATAAATATTTCGAATACCATTCGTCTTCCGACACATCGGTAAAAGGTAAAGTTCCTTTTTCAATCGCAACTTTTATACTTTCCAAAATAAATTTTAACGCCTCAACACGGTTAACAAATTGGTCAGGCTTAAAAGTGACATCTTTATAACCGGAAATTATCCCTTCTTGAGATAGATATGTTATTGCTTCGTAATATGGATGATTCCCGGGAACATCGCTGAATCCGCCACTTGCCTCAGTATTTTCGGGAACATCAGTTTCCACACCCGTAGCAACAGTATCAGGAGTAATAACATTGTCATCGCTAGAAGCTACGATCACATCTTCAGTAATTGTAGGAGTTTCGGTAGCGACAGGAGTTTCTTCAATATTTACAGGAGGAGTTTCCGTATCCGCAACAGTTTCAACTTCGATCACAGGCGTTGTTTCCGCATTCAAATATTCCTGAACGTATTTCAGTGGACTTATAGTTGTTGCCCTGGCATTCTCTTGCATGAAACCGGTGTCCACACCTGTATAAAAATCAATTCCGGCTTCATTAAGCTCCTTCCATGTAAACGGCCAAAAAGGATGCCATGGAGCTTGATCATTATCAATTTGAAAATGTAGATGAGGGGTGGTTGAAGTTCCTGTCGTACCGGAAAGCCCTATCTGATCGCCTTTCCGTACAACATCTCCAACAGAAACAAGAACACCGCTTAAATGGCTGTATGAAGAATAAATAATTGTTTTGGCGTTAGGATCGTCTAAAGTGGGAAAATTATTATGTTGTAAAACAATGTGATTCCCAAAACCTGTGGTTTGCGTTGAAGCCTTGACTACAGTACCGTTTGCAATAGCAAAAACGGGTGTTCCTTCCACTATTTTTATATCAACGGCGGGATGAGAACCTGTGCCTTCCTTTCCATCCAATTTATATGATCCCAAATAAGGAACGGAGTAAGTGATTTTAGCATTTCTTACAATATCGTCATTGGGATCGTTCCATTTCAAAGTATCGGCACTTATCAATAATTGGTCAGGATCATAAGGAAATACATCGACAAAACCCGATTCGCTCAAAGAACTGTAAGGTAAATCACGTTCTTCGGCGCTTAACTTAGACCAATTCGGGTATTTTTTTACAGGATAAACGGTGCCGTTAAAAGGTTCGTGTTCGGGGTAACTTAAAATATTTGCTTTATAAAGCATGGTGTTCATATCAGTTACGGCAACCGCAAGAGAAATAAGCAAAGTCCCAAAAACAAAGAGACCGGTCTTAAGCTTCCATTGTGTAGTTTTTAACATATTTGTTTTTATTTTTTTTGAATATATAATTATATCAGCTTGGAGATAAAAAATCAATAATGATAACATCTAAATCTGAAGAAGAAACAAAGAAAATTGCCAAAAAGATTGCGGAAAAAGTGGAGAATGGGGGATTCATTGCGCTTTTTGGAGATTTGGGAAGCGGAAAAACCGTTTTTGTAAAAGGATTGGCGGAAGCTTTTAATATAAAGGGATTTTCCGTTAAAAGTCCGACATATACGTATATAAGGAGGTATCCTTTAGAAATAAAAAATATCTACCATATTGATCTTTACAGATTGGAGAAAATTGATGAATTGTTACTGCGGGAAATTTTGGAATTAATGGAGGATGATAAAAATATTCTAATTATAGAATGGGCGGAAAAAATGTTGGAGAATCTTCCGTCAAAACGCATAGATGTTGTTTTTAAATATTTGGATGAAAATTCAAGACAAATAGATATTCATGACAAAACCGGAAATTAAAAAAATATATAGGGAATTTTGCGTGCCGCGCCATATCATTAAACATATGGAGATGGTGGCTTATGTCTGCAGAATTTTGGCAGATAAATTGATCAAAAAAGGCAAAAAAATAGACAAGAAAGTTTTAGTTGAAGCAGCTCTACTGCACGATGTCTTAAAAATCTCTCATGAAAAATATGGAAAGCTAGGACATGAAAAAGAAGCGGAAAAAGTTTTAAAAGAAAGTGGGAAAGTACTTTTAGGAAAAATAGTTGGGAAACACGGTTTTTCATCTATAAATAAGTTGAAAACTTGGGAAGAAAAAATCCTTTATTATGCCGACAAAAGAGTTCATGATAAAAAAATAGTATCTTTAAAAAAAAGATTTGAAGAAGGGGATAAAAGATACGGCAAAAAAACCGATAAACGCTCGGCTGGTATAAAAAAGAAAATTTTTACTTTGGAAAAAGAGTTGGAATCCATTCTAGGAAAGAGTATTTATAATTTCTAGTGTGTTTGGTCCGACATCTCCTGCCCCTGTATCATTTTCAGAAACTATAATATTATTGGCTTTTTGAAATTTTAAAACGGCTTCCTTGGTAACTGGTCCATAATATTCGGTTATCAAAACTCCTTCAAAAAAACCTTTGTCTTTTAAAAATCTTTGCAATTTTGAAACTTCATGTCCTGTCGTGCCATAGCGGAGTTCGGAAACGATAACTTGGTCTCTTTTTGACCTTGCGGCGACCATCTTTTCATATTGAACAGTTTTATCCGCAACAACTGCCGTATTGTATCTTCTGGTTGCGGTTATTTCATTTAATCTGTCACGTGTTTTTGGACCAAAATTACCTGCTCCTTGTGAATTTTTATCTCTAACAAGCATTTGTGATTGCTGAAATTTGAATACGGCATGTTGGGTTAATTCACCATAAAATCCGGTAATTTCACCTTTATAAAAGTTTAAATTTTTCAATTCCGCCTGCAAAGCTTTTACTTCTTCCCCCATAGAGCTAAACTCCATATTTGTCATATGTTTGTCGCTTGTAACATTTATTGTTGAAGATGACGCGGCTTCGCCGTAATTTATTTCGGCATTGGCGACAGTTTCGGTATTTACACTGGCAAGGACGACTTGACTGCAATCATTTGGAGTAGCTTCGTCCGGCGAATAATCGGAAAGCGAAATTTGTTCCTGGATGGAATCGTTGGACCCGTATACAACAACTTCATAAGTTCTTTTTCCCCATCTTAAAGCTCGCTCTAACCCCTTATCTCCATACCCCATCCATATATCAAGTCTGTCATACAATAAGGCGGAACCATCGGCGGGACGAATCGCGCCTCCGCGGTCATGCACAGCAACTATTCCAACTTCCGGAATATCCATTTTTGTGCCGAAATTGTAGGTTCTAGGAGCGGCAATCATCCCGGGATAAACAAATGTGCCGTCCGCGCCTCTTTTACCTCCGCCGTTTAATCTTATATCGCCGTTATAGCTTCCTGTAACATAGCGCATCTGGCATGGAAGGGGAGAGTAATAAGCGGAGATTATGAAGGTTTTTGAGTAAGGGAAGGAATCTTCGCTTGAATCGTCAGCAGATGCCTCACTATTGATCTCATCATTAGCCACGCCTTCGTTTGCATCATCAAACACATTCAATTCATCGGCAAAAACATAATCAATATGAGAAGTAATAAGAGGAGTTGATAAAACAATCCCCGCAAGAACAGCGCACGTGTCAATAAGGGCGCACTTCAACAGTTTCACTAAGGTGTTTTTGTTTTTATTTTTTCGTTTCATTTTTATTTTTTTTGATTTTTGTTTTTTTTCAAACAATCAGATAATTATACCACAAAATCACTACTCCAGCCTTCAAGAAGCCTTGCTTAAATCTCAAAAAGATTGTTTAGTATTCCAGACGTAGACAAACTTTCACCTAATCAAGTTTTATTCGCCATCCGTTCGGATTGGCTATTTCAATGAATCTATATAATTTTTCAATGATTCTTTTGTAGATAACCAATTCCTTCCATCTTTTGTGGCTTCTACCTTTCCTTGAGTGGCGAGTTTTCTTAGATATGCAGCTGAATATGGAGAATTTTTGCTTAATTCTTCAAGGCTTATTAACTGTTTATTCTTTGAGGTAGTTGGATTTAACACTCTTAAATAAATATTTAAACTTCTTATAACAGCCTGTGCCACGAATTCGCAAATTGGTTTATATTCTCCTTTATCCGCCAATGATAAAACTCTATAATATCTTTTTCTGTCGTTTTTTAAAATTACCGCTAATGGGTATCCGGCATTTAAAATTAAAATATTCATTACAAGACGGGATACTCTGCCATTCCCATCCCAAAACGGATGGATATTTACCATTTTATGATGAAGTAAAGCTACAAGCTCAACTATGTGATATTTATTTTTATTATCATTAAGCCATTTCATCAACTCTCCCATTTTTATAGGCACTTCTATGTGACTTGGCGGTTTGTGATCTGCTCCTGATATATATACATCTCCGTCTCTATATTTTCCTGCAATGTCTCTCTGTGAATCCTGCACAACCAAATGATGCAGTTCTCTAATAAGATGCTCTGAAACTGTATTTTGTTTTTTACTATCCGTAAGCTCATAAAGAAACTCTAAAGCCTCTTTGTGGTTTTTTGCTTCCAGGTGGTCTTTTAAAGGTTTTTCTTTTATGGTCAGACCTTCCTGAATAACCCAAAAGGTTTCTTTTAATGTTAACGAGTTTCCTTCTATGGCGTTTGAGTTATAAGCCATTTCTATTTGAAACTGCTCTCTGATTTTATTAAGTATAGTTGGAGAAATAGGTCTTAAGGATTTTAATTCTTTGAGCTTTGATTCCAGCGTCTGCACTGTGTTTTTTGATAGATATTGAGCTTTTGTCATGATGGGTACGATAAGTCTATTTTCATTCTATCGTACCTTTGGTGAATTTTCAAGAAAAACCTCACGCCACCCCAATTCTCCTCAAAACCTCTCTATCCACAAAATCCCTGTCCCTGCCATATTTAAGCCTTGAAAGTTGTTTGTAGGCTTCAGCCGCATCTTTATCTCCTTCTTCAAGATAAGGATTGATAGGAATTATACTGAAAGGTCGGCTTGGTTGAGTGTCTATTGAAAGCTTCATGACCGCTTTGTACTTATCGATATTTATCAAATCCTGATCGCTGAAAACGGGTGCCATTTCTTTAGCCATATGTTCGGCGTCCTGCGCACCGATTTTATAACACATCATACTGCCGACATTACCAAATATTGCATCTTTAAGAGTAACTTTTTTCTGGGATGAAACACCCGTACTTCCTTCCAGCTGACCAAGATACTGATGGGCGATATTTAACCCCAATCGGTATTTCCTGGCTTCCGACAAAACAACCTCTATACTTTCAGTAACATAGTTTTGGAACTCATCAATATATAAGAAAAAGTCTTTGCGTTCTTTTTTCTCCATTTTCGCTCTTTTTAAAGCGGCCATCTGTAATTTTTGAACAATAATCAAACCGAGTAATTTTGAATTAACCTCGCCAACAGCGCCTTTTGACAAATTCATCAGTAAAATCTTGCCCTCCTGCATGACTTTACTGAAATCGAAAGCGGATTTTGTTTGTCCGATAATGTTTCTCATCATTGTATTCGTAACGAATTGCCCGAATTTGGCGGCAAAATACGGAATCATTTCCTGTTTTTCTCTTGCTCCGGTTTTTGCCATTTGATGATCCCAGAAAGATGCAACTATAGGATTTGTTACATGCGCCCGCTTCACCTTCGTAAAATCATCATCCGTAAACAAACGTACCATATCGGTTAAAGCGGCTCCCGCAGGATCCGACATAAGAGTCAAACATCCATTTCTAAAATAATCCTGAATACGCGGTCCGAACACCTCTTCATCAAAAAGCTTAATCATAATATTCATCGCATCAAGAGCAACCATTTCCTTTTCTTCCCAAGTATCTCCTTCAAGAAGATTGATGCCCAAAGGTCTTTCCAAATCCGAAGGGTCAAAATAAATCACATCATCCGCCCTATGTCTTGGAATAAACGGCAAAATATCCTCAATAAGCGATCCGTGCGGATCAATAACACAAATTCCTTCATTGTTTTTTAAATCTTGCCTTATCATTACCTGGAAAATTGAAGATTTACCAGTACCCGTTTGCCCGATTACATAGAAATGCCTGAACCTGTCTTCCTGTTTCAATCTTATTTCGGTTTTGTCGCCTCTGTACACATTGTGCCCAAGCAAAATTCCTTCGGTTGGAATATTTGGCGGAGCGGCTGCCAGTTTGAAGTTTTGCCAGGCTATGCAAGAATGTTTATTGAACCTGATATTAGGTATATGAAATAAACTCGCCAATTCATCCGGAGAAAAAATCATTTTTTTCCATGTAAGCCACTGATAAAAACCCCTGCGGAAATTTCTGAAAATAAAATTGGTGACAAGAGTTTTATTGCTGTGCCAGTGAGTGTACTCCAAACTGTTTGCATGAGTGGTCGCGTATTGTGAAAAAGCTCCCCTCATGGCTGTCAGGTTTGTTTTAGCCTCCTGTTTTGTTGGAGCGGATGAAACCAGCCTTATGATAGTTTCAAACCCGACTTTTGAATTTTTTTCTTCAATAGCCTTTACTTCTTCATCGGTTACAGGTGTCGTGCGGCTTGCGGTCATATCCTTTTCCATATGCATAACGCTTTCGGTGCCTCTGAAAAGCATGTCAAAGAATGTGGAAAACCAGGTGATAGGGTTATACCACGCAAATCCCGAATGATCCCTGTTTTGGAATATTGTGCTTGCAACTTTTCTGCCTTTCTCCTGCCATCCGTCTACTTTCGGTCTCATCATGATTTGGATTGCCGCCCCTTCATTTTTATTGATTTTTGAAAGAGAATTTATAATCCCGTTTAACGGATCGGCATTCATGCGCTGATAAGTTTTTATCGGATAAGAAAAACTTTTAGGCGCAATCATGTAATGTGAAACCACTTTGCTGTTTGGCTGGAAAATATTGTAATCTTCAACTTGTTCCACATATATTTCCGAATAAAAAGCGGTTAATTGCTTTTCAACCAAAGAAAGAAGATCTCGCGGACATACGACAAAAAAATGCACTTGAGATTCTATAACCGCATATTCAAACGATAAAAAATCTTGAGCTGTAAACATTTTGTACCACTCTTTTGTGTAAAGACTATGAAGCGATTCGAAAAACTGAGCCGTTATGCCGCATGCAATTTCCTTAAAATCTCTTTGGGAAGAAAATTGTTCGCCCTCAACTTCTCTGTCTTCTTTTGATTCTTTTCTGGGAACTCTGATATCCAAAAAGACCATGTTGAAAGATCTTTCAAGATTCATTCTGTATCTGACATACTTAATAACAGCAGTAATTATAACTGCTAAACCTGTAACAATGAGGATGATAATAAGCCAATTTGGCATCTTTTTCTCTTAAATTATTCCTTATATTCTAACACGAAAACAACTTTTAAACAATTCACTATTTCTT
>MFXA01000047.1:0-2877 GCA_001787455.1 Candidatus Peregrinibacteria bacterium RIFCSPLOWO2_01_FULL_39_12
ATTATCTCATTGAATTTCCAACTTCAGCAACCCAAAAATCCATTTCGCTTTTTGTACAAAATCGAGCGTCAAGTCAATTTTTGAAATGGTTTACAGCGGCTGGGTAGAAGTGAATCGCGAAATAAAGAAAGGTGTAAAAAAGTGTCACCGGTGACACTTTTAAAGTGCGATGACACTTTCTCCACCAAAAATCATTTGATTTGTCAGACCGTTTTTTTTGACAAATATGAGGATAATTCGTAGAATGTGCTTCCTGTTCGTTATTCCTTATCAGGTGTGTGCTTATGCGCATATTTATAAGGCAGTGGGAAATATGAAAAGATTTCCAGTAACAGATGGGTGTTTTTTAACAACTCGACTAGGATATTATTTAGAAGAAGCTGAAATGTTAGGTTCCAGAGATTGGAAGTTCTAAGTTTCTTTGGATGGTGCGATGGCGGAAGCCTAAGCACAAGAGCCTCTTAATGAAGAGGCAAAGGAGATCCCAGATGGACACCGATATCAGCAAGAGAGCTTGGATGACTTTCGTCCGTTTGTTTCTGTACGCCATGACAATTGTCGTTCTGCTCATGATCTGTAGCACCACCCATGGGTGCGGCGCGGAGGATGAGACGGTCCCGCCCGTCATGGTGAACGCGGCGGACGACGGCGGTGGCGGCAACACCGCCAACGACAACAACAATAGTGGCACCTGCCCCTCGGAGGAGCGGGCGACCCTTTACGTGGAATCTCTCTACGGCGGACAGGTCGTCTGCCGTAGCAAGGAAACCTATTTCGAGGAGGCGGTTGAGGTGTCCGGCATCTGCATGTCGGGCTCCGGGTTCTCCTTCGTGGTCTACACGGAGGGACCCGCATCTCTCACCGCCTCCTACGAAGATGGAGGTCCTGCAACGCTCGAGTTCAGGGTCGGTACAGCGCCACCGGAACTCCAGTCCGAGGTCAAACTCGACTGGGGATCGGTGGTGATCGTCACCGTCCCCTGATAACCGGGTAGCAGCGGGGGAAAGCAGTTCGGTGGGGACCGAACTGTTCCGGCAGGCAGGCAAGGTTTGAGTGCCCAGACCCTGACCTACCGGGCAACCTGCTGCTACTCGGTTCCGTACGTCTTGGGCAGAAGGACTTAGGAGTACTTCACTCCCGTTCCTTAAGCGAAGGAAGCTCCTTCGCAGGGACCGGGTGTCCGGTCTTCGCAACATGCGCTCTTAAGTTCCCTTCTGCCACTTTCAGTTTCCTCCGGAAGATCAGGCTTTAGAAAATAAGTTCCCTTTTAGGTCCCCACCTTTAAGGTCGAGCTTCGAAGCCTGCCTCTCTCCGGTTCTCTATAATCAATAGCAGCGACGATGTTGTGGTACGCCTGAGACTGACTTGCCATCGGTCTTACTCCTTCCCAACATCGTCGCTGCGCTTTCAGCAACCTTTTCGGCAGTGGAAGTTCTGATCGGTTACGGCAAGGAATTGCCCCCTTGCCCCAGTCCTCCCTTTTCCGCTGCCGAATTTGCCGGCTCCTCCCTGCGCTCTCCTTCTTCAAGCGACAGGGGGAGCCGGCACTTTTCTTTCAAAAAAATTCCTAGTCGAGTTTCTTCCTTTACAGAAAATACTTTACAAAAATATGGTAGCTCATTTTGTTAAAAAAATGCTATAATATGCACATATGATACCTAAGTTTGTACAACCTTTTTTATGGTCTTATGATGTAGATGCTTTGGACATATCTCGCGACAAAAGACGCATTATAACAAATGTGTTGAATCTTGGCACCAGCGAGGCAACAGATTGGCTTTTTGATACGTATACAAATGAAGATATAAAAAATTGTTTAGTTAATCCGTTGCCAGGAGAATGGAATAATAAATCTATGACTTTTTGGTCTCTTCTTTTTGATGTCCGGCCATGTGAGTCAAATGTCAGATTTCTTAAATAGATATATTGAAAATTGAAGTTAAGAAATTTATGACGCGTTAACATAAATTACCAATTAAAATATGCCACAACTTTACGATTTAATAATCATCGGCGGCGGGATAAGCGGACTTTCAGGGGGGATGTATGCAAGCAGGCTTGGGCTTAAAACTTTGTGCCTTGCCGAAATGCCCGGCGGGCTTATCACCACAACACATCTTGTCGAAAATTGGCCGGGTATTATAAATATATCGGGTCCCGATTTGGCTATGGCTCTTTATAACCATGCGCAAGCCAACAATGTAAAAATAAAAAATGAAAAAGTTTTAAAACTGGAAAATCTTTCTGCAGAAAAAAATTCTCCAAATTTTAAAGTTACAACAACTTCAAATGAATATTCGTCTAAAACTCTTTTAATTTCCACAGGGACACAGCATCGCAAATTAAATGTTCCAGGCATGAAAGAATTTGAGAACAAAGGAGTTTCTTATTGCGCTCTTTGCGACGGAGCTTTCTTTAAAAACAAAATTGTATGCGTGGTTGGAGGAGGAGACAGCGCCGCGAAAGAAGCGTTATTTTTAAGCGAACATGCAAGCAAAGTTTATATTTTTGTTCGCAAAGATATCCTTCGCGCAGAGCCGATAAATGCCGAAAGGGTTAAAAATAATCCGAAAATCGAAGTTGTTTTTTTAACCGAATTGGAAGAGATTTCGGGGAATAAAAAAGTTGAAAAAGTGAAGATTAAAGCCGGCGGGGGAAAATATTCCGGTCAGGAACTTCCGATGGATGGCGTATTTATGGCAATCGGTCATGACGCTCAAACCGAACTTGCCGCCCAGCTTAAAGTCGGATTAAACGATAAAAAGGAAATTAAAATTAACCGCCACAGCGAAACAAATATCCCGGGCGTTTTTGCCGCGGGCGACTGCTGTGACACTGAATTCAAACAAGCTATAACCGGCTCGTCGGAAGCCGTTA
>MFXA01000047.1:2886-9777 GCA_001787455.1 Candidatus Peregrinibacteria bacterium RIFCSPLOWO2_01_FULL_39_12
AAGAAACTTCACTAAAAGTCTTAGTCCATACGCAGTCGCGCCCTTCGTTTGAAATTCCTGAGGATTGTCTATGAAAGCTATTTTTCCAAGATCTATATGAAGCCATTTGTTCCCTTCCATAAATCTGCTTAAAAACAAACCGCCTTTTGAACTGCCAGCCATCCCGCTTGTTCCCGTATCGTAATTCCTCATGTCGGCTATTTCACTATCAAATTTCTTATAATAATCTTTATGCAAAGGAAGCGGCCATACCAATTCATCCACCTGTTTTCCAGCTTTTCTAAGTTTTTTGCGCATGGTTATATCATTCCCCATTATTCCCGCATATCTGTCTCCCAAAGCAACTTCCACGGCGCCTGTCAAAGTTGCCACCGTTATAATCGCCTCCGGATTCAGTTTCGTTCCGTAAGTTATCGCATCCGCCAAAATCAACCGCCCTTCCGCGTCTGTATATGTAATTTCCACGGTTTTTCCTGAAAATGTTTTAATGATATCAGAAGGTCTGAATGCCTTTCCGCTTATAAGATTTTCAGCAACCGGAATAACTGCAACTATATTTTTTTTAACGTTAAATTTCCTTAACAATTTAAATAAACCCAAAAGCACCGCCGCGCCCGCCATATCGAGGTGCATTGTCTCAATGTGATGTCTTGGTTTCAAATTATATCCCCCGCTGTCAAATGTAATTCCTTTACCGACAAACACAAGAGGTTTGGATTTTTTATTTTTGTCGCCGTCGTATTCAAGCACAATGAGTTTCGCCTCGTTGTGCGATCCATCATTGACCGCGAGTATTGCTCCGCAACCAAGTTCGCGAAGTTCCTTTTCGCCCAAAACAGCTACTTTGCATTTATTTTCTTTCGCGATTTTTACGGCTTCCTTTGCCAAATATTCGCTGTTAACAATATTCGGGGGACCATTAACCAAGTCCTTTACATATTCCACGGTTTCGTAGATTTCCTTGGCTTTTTTGGCTTTATCTTCAATTTCTTTGGTGTGTTTTTTCCCAACTATAATATTTAATTTCTTGATTCGATAATTATTTTTTTCAAGATTTCCTCCTGTTTTAAATTTTCCCATTCTATATTGCGCCAATCCTATCCCTTCCAATAACTCCTCTGCAAAAAGGACTATTTTGGAGTCAATAATCAGGTTAATTTCTTGATTTCCAGAAGTTTCCGCCGCTTTTGAAATTTTAGCTCCGAGTATGCGAGCCGATTTCCCATTCATTTTTTTAACTTCGCCAAAATTTACAACCAAAAGTTTTTCAGGTAGAGATTTTTCATCCATATAAGTTGAAATCATGCTCCCTTTTTCGCTTTTCAATTCGTTTCCCTCAAAACGTTTTAGCAAAAAATCTTTCACAATCTGCGGATACTCCGAAGAGGGAGTTTTTAAATCTTCAATAAAGAACGGCGCTACAAGAAGCCCTTTTCCCGATTTTATTTTTGGCTGAACTGCAATCTCCATGAACCAATATTAGCAGAATATCATTCACCTTCCAAAATTTTTTTTGCTTTTCTTAAAAGATTTTTGGCATTTTCGAAAGTTAATTTATTCACCGCTTCAGTATATGGAAGCCATTTGAACCCTTTATGTTCAAATGAAACTTTTACGTTTTCCGATCCTGTTTTCGCCAAGAAAAACACAACCTGTTTTTTGGACGGACGTTTTTCCTTCCGATACTGATAGGAAATTTCTTCCCTGAAACCTTCTATAAATTTGATGTCGGAAACTCCAGTTTCCTCAAACAGTTCGCGCGCCGCAGTTTCATGTTCGTTTTCTCCCTTCTCCACATGACCTTTTGGAAGATCCCAATGACCGCTGGGATAATGCAGGAGCAGGTATAAAAAAATCCCGTCCTTTTCCCTGAATAAAACAACCCCGCAGGATTTTTCGTCGTATAAGGTTGTACGCCCAATATTCGCTATTTCTTTTGCCATTCTTTTTTCTTTAAAGCATTTTTTGCCGCTTCATCTTCAGCTTTTTGTTTACTTGAACCTGTTCCTTCCGCAATAAGCTTCTCATCTACATACACGCCCATTACAAAGATTTTGTCATGATCCGGTCCTTCATCTTTTATTAACTCATAGTATGGGGTACATTCTTTCTTTTCCTGACAAATTTCCTGAAAAAGAGATTTTGCATCTATATGCATACCTTTTTCAATAATTTCATCAAGACGCATAAGGATAAATTTTTCTATGAATTTTTCCGCGGCTGCATTCCCACCATCCAAATATATGGCGCCTATAAGGGCTTCAAGAACATTCGCTAAAATGTATTTTTTAGTCCGTCCACCGGAGTTTTCCTCGCCGTTACTAAGTAAAAGATATTTTCCCAGATCCAATTCTTTGGATATTTCCGCAAGATGATTCCCTTTCACAAGAGCCGACCTGAAAGAAGTCATATCCCCCTCGTTTTGGTTCGGATATTTTGTAAATAGATGTTTTGTCGTAGCAAGTTCAAGCACAGCATCTCCTAAAAATTCCAATCTTTCGTTATTTTGGATACCTTCGCCTTTATGCTCGTTCACATAGGAACTGTGAGTAAAAACTGTTCTTACAAGATCCAAATCTTTGAATTTAATGCCTATTTTTTTCTCGAGTTCTTTGTAATTTGAGGTTTTGGTTTGGTTCATAATTAGGTGTTTGCTTCGCGAACATTTTTTAGTTAGACCCGCCATTGACGGGCTGTAGTTAGGAAATTTTGCTCTGCAAAATTTCTGTCATTATACTGCTTAAAACTCCGTTTATAAATTTTGAACTGTTGTCATCTCCAAAATGCTTTGCAATTTCAATAGCTTCATTTATTGCGACTATCGGTGGAATTTCTTTTGAAAAAGCTATCTCGTAAGTGCCTATTTCCAGTATAGCACGATCAACTCTTGCAATTTTATCAATCGGCCATTTTTGCGCAAATTTTTCTATAAGTTTAAATATTTCTTTCCTGTTTCTCAGAACTCCCGAAAGTGTTTTATATGCGAACTCCTTTTCTGAAAGTCTTGGAGCAAATTCATCAAGAATCTTATCCAGTATTTCTCTGGAAACTTTAAGTTGTTTTGGACTTACAGATTTTTTCCCAAACTCGCGGAATTCCCCAATAAATATCGTCTGCATTACACAGGTTCTTGAGAGATGCCTGTAGCTTGCCATAATGTTAAGCTTTTATCTTAGTGATCTTGTCAATTTTCTTTTTATTATCCAACACCTGTCTTCCTCTATATTTCCCGCAATCTCTACACACTTCATGCATTACTTTTTTCGATCCGCAATCTGGACATACAATCAGTTTAGCCGCGTTTGACAGCTTTTTTAATACTTTCGTTTTAAAGCTACCGTAGCGTTTTCTGATTTTCGATTTGGGCGTTTTCTTTTTGGGAACCGGATGCTTTGACATAGTTGGTTTATTTTATCAAGTTTTTTAAGACCGCCAAAGGGTTGTTCCCTTCTGTTTTAATCGGTTTGCAATTGCATTCTTCTTTATTCCGATCTTTTCCACAAATAGGACATATCCCTTTACAGCTTTTAGAGCATACTTGAACCAGAGGGAAATGCAAGATTATTTCTTGTCTTAAAGGCTCGGTTAAGTCAATTGTAAAAGTTTTTTCATCTATAAAAAATGTATCGTTCGGATTCTCAATATAAGAGGGTTTATGGAGAAAAAATTGCCTTTCCATTTGATCTATATTCACCTTATTGTCGATTTTTTTCAAACATTTGTCACATCTACCACCAATAAGCATCTCCACATCAGTAAGCCTTGCATTGACTCCTTCTTCTATTCTCATCAATTCCGCTTTCCCACAGACTGAGGATTTCATATTGATATCATCAAAATCAAGCGGGATATCGAAAGAATAAAGATCCCTTACTCCTTCTCCCGATGCTATCAGTTTTCCAACATCAAAAACAATCCCGTTGTTCATTAGTTTCTGTTGCTATTTATAAAACGTAAAATATACAAGAAAAGATTAAAAATATCCAAATACAAATTTAATGCGGCATCAATGTATCTGTCCTCCGGATAATGTTTAATTTTCTGCAAGTCGTAAGCTGTAAAGGCACTGAATAAAAGTACGCCGATACCGGAATAAATCATTTCCATTTGGTTGCTCCATGGAATAAAGAAGCCCAAAATTCCAACAATTATCATTCCAATCAATGTGATGAATAAAAATCCTCTAAGCCCCGACAGATCGATTTTCGTCACCCATCCGAAAATTGCCGTTGCGCTAAACATAAATCCTGTTGCCAATAAAGCTTTTGTAATGACAGCAACTCCCCCCGGAGTTGCCGCTACTACAGCCAATAAAGGCGCGACTGTGACCCCCGTGATGAATGCAAAAAGAGCAAACATTATGCGATTAAGCGGGATTTTTTGGCTCCACATTCTGGAAGTAAAAATTATCGCAAGCTCCACTATAAAGAAAAGCCACATAAGCCACGGAGATGCAAAAAAGTACTCTATAAAATAGTTGTAAGTTACGAATGCTCCCGCGGAGGAAGCAAGTACGGCAAACCCGAAAAACAGCATAACTTTACCAAAGAAAGTCGGCTCAAATCTTGGTTTCACGGCTTCTCCATATATACTTGGACTGTGTTTGTTGTCCTCGTTCATGTGCGTAGGTTGTTAAATAAGTAATGTGACATTCATTGTAGTTGATTTTTCAAAATATTCAACTTAAGCTTATCCGTAATGAGCGCAAACAAAAACAGTCTTACTTGGGTGGAAATTTCCGCAGATGCTTTAAGAGAAAACATCCGGCAATTCCGAAAATTATTAGATGATAAAATCCTTTGCGTATGCGTAAAAGCAAACGCTTACGGACACGGATTAGTTGAGGCATCCAAAATATTTTTGGAAGCGGGCGCGGACTGGCTTTCCGTTAATTCCTTATATGAAGCCCGAAAATTGCGCGAAAGCGGTGTTAATTCTCCAATTTACATTTTGGGATATGTGCCTTTTTGCGATTTGGAAGAGGCTGTTGATCTTAATGCGCGGATTGTGGTTTACAATAAAGAAACCGTGCTTAAGCTGTCGGAACTCGGAAAACCGGTTAAAATCCATTTAAAAGTTGAAACCGGCAATAACAGACAGGGTATTTTAACAGATGAAATCGCCGATTTTGCAAAGTTTGTCAGGGAATTTCCAAATATCGAAATAGAAGGAGTATCTTCCCATTTTGCAAATATTGAAGATACAACCGATCATTCTTTTGCAGAAAAACAATTGGCGCGATTTGGTGAGGCTGTGGGGAGGCTCGAATCCGAAGGCGTTAAAATCCCGATAAGGCATATCGCAAATTCGGCAGCTACGATTCTTTTTCCTAAAACTCATTATGAAATGGTAAGAATCGGCATTTCCGCCTATGGGATGTGGCCATCGCATGAAACTTATGTATCGCATTTGAGCGGCGAAGGAAGTGGCGGAAAATTTAATTTAACGCCCGCTTTTACGTGGAAAACAAAAATCGCACAAATTAAAAAAGTTCCCGCGGGAGAATTTGTCGGCTACGGGTGTACTTATAAAACCGGTCATGATACAAAATTGGCTATTTTGCCTATCGGGTATTATGACGGATATGATAGAGGCGTTTCAAACGGTTATGTTTTGATTTGCGGCAAAAGAGCGCCCATAAGAGGCAGGATTTGCATGAATATTATTATGGCGGATGTAACCGATATTCCCGAAGCCAAACTTGAAGATGAAGTTGTGCTGATCGGCAAAAGCGGCGCTGGCGTAGCCGGCGATAACAGCGGCGAAACTATAACCGCGGAACAATTTGCTTCATGGGCTTCCACTATCAATTATGAAATTACAACAAGGGTGAATGAAAGGATTCCCAGGATTGTAGTTTAAGAGGTGTTTATATTTTAAGTGCCAAACTTATGCATTTAATAATTCTACTGTTTTAAATTTACAATCAACAATTGCTTTGAATCCAAACTTACTAAAAAAACCAATCCCAGCCAGCAATGCCCCATTGGAAATTAAAACAGTAACAACCCTCACTATACCGTCAATAAATGTAACAGCTAATGCAGTAGGCACTCTTATTACAGAGCCATTAGCTATCCTTACATTTTCTACACCTGTTATTTGTAGCCCTAAATCCACAGCAATTTTATCAGAGACCTGAAGATCGCCAGTAAAACCGGTATCAAGAATGAAATGAGAATTTTGAACAGCTTGTCCCCAAGCGATGCCTACCTGTATAAGTGGAACATTATTTAAAAAAATTCCTTTAGCCATAATGGAATCAATTACTAAAAGACATAGCAAGAGTTTCAGCTACATCAAAACCAATCTTAACAACATAAAAAACCTTGCCTGGATATTTCTGCTTAGCAAGTTCTAAAGCCTCGGCACTTGAAATCCCAATAAATAAATCATGACTATCAATATCTATCGCCAAGAATTTGCCATTCTTGCTTGGCTCATAATTTACTTTTACTCGATCATATATTTTTTTACCCTCCTCAGCAATCCTCTGGATATCAGCTTTTTTAATAAGTTCATCATCCATATCTAACAAATTTATAAATCTAAGGCAATAGTATACAACCGGCTACCAATATGCAACCAAAACACCCTCTTCCAGCCTGTAAAAGGTGTTGTCCAAAACGCTACAACACCAGCCCACAATCCTCTGTTCATTGAGCATGGGATAATAGTTCGCTTCCACGCCAGATGCGCTGTGAATGTTTTTTACTGGCTAGGAAATTTTGCTTCGCAAAATTTCTGTTCGCAAAATTTCTTCCAAGAAATCCAAAGGATAAAGCGGAGGATTTTCCGCCAAGGCCTGATGAAAAATTACTGTTGACGGCGTCAAAGCCGGAGTGGTATTTGCTTCAATAACCATAATTTTGCCTGTTGTAATTTCCATAA
>MFXA01000048.1:0-4361 GCA_001787455.1 Candidatus Peregrinibacteria bacterium RIFCSPLOWO2_01_FULL_39_12
AGTTTCATCTTACCAAAGGACTTGATGTTCTTGGTGAACATGTAAGAAAACAACTTCAAAAAATTGATGTTTATGTGGTTGTTTCATATCTTTCGCCCGCTGAATTTTTGAAAAGTTTTGAGGAAGGAAGCGCCGATTTGTATTTTGCCGGATATAAGTCCGATTTGGGGGATAGTGCGGATTTTCTCAATAGTTTTATAAAAACCGATGGGCAGTATAATGTTTGGAATTATAAAAACAGTGAGGCGGATGAGCTTGTAAATACGGCTCTTACTGAAATGGATCCCAAAAAACGTTTGAAGGCTTTACATGAAGTGATGAAAATGGTTGTTGAAGATGATGTTATTGGAATTCCTCTTTTCGAGTATGACACTTTATATGGGTTTGCGGATAAAATATCCATGCAACCCAGAATAGACGGTTTGATTTATTTCGATGAATTAAATGTAAAATGAGAATAACAATACGCAGCAAATTAGTTTTGGCAATTTCCATCCTCGTGATGGTGCTTTTTACAACTTCCGCGTTTTTGTTTGTTAATGAAAAGAAGAAAGAACTTTCCAATGATATTTATGTTAATTCTCTGGCTTTTTCCCGTCTTACGGCTCCGACTGTCGCTTATGATTATGATCTTTATCTGAAACAGGGAAGTTTTGTTTATTTCAATCGTGAAATGAGCAGGATTTTTGAGCAGAACGATGATATTTCTTCCATTCAAGTTGTCTCTTTTGGCGGGGAAATTTTGTATGATTCTTTAATTGATGTTGATAAGGTTTATGAAGGAGATAAGAGAATGAATACGAATCCCGAGTTTTTGGATGGAATCAAATCCGAAAATATTTTTGTTAAAACTTTGGATGGTCGTAGTTTCTTTATTGAGATCGATGCGGATGGTGGAATTTCTTATGTTGATAAGGATGAGAAGCCTGTTTCTGCTGTCATTGATGAAGTTCTTTTGGAATATTTGATTGTTCCTGCAAACGATAAATATTCAGTCGTTTATGGCATTGATTACAGCAATCTTGAAGATAGAGTCGCCAGAATGAAAGAGCGAATTATTTATCTGGCTCTTTTTGGCATTATGCTTGGAGTGATTTTATCTTTTGTGATGTCTTTGCAAATAACTAAACCGATAAAGCAGCTTGTTTTTGGAGTGGAGGAGATTGCGAAAGGGAATTTTAAAACGCATGTTGATATTAAAACTCATGATGAAATAAATTTTTTGGGTGAAGCGTTTAATAAAATGGCGAGTGATCTTGAATTGAGCATGGAGGCGAAACTTTATAAGGAACGTGTCGTAAAGGAATTGGAGCTGGCTACTCAAATTCAGAAACAGCTTGTTCCTGCCGAAGGTAAAATCCCCAAAATTGAGGGGCTTGAGATTTCCGCTTCGCTTATTCCCGCCGAGGAAGTTGGCGGCGATATTTATGATTTTATTCCTTTGTGTGAAAAAAGGATGCTTATGTATTTGGGAGATGTGACCGGTCATGGTGTTGCGGCTGGAATTGTCAGTTCGGTTTCCAATGCGCTTTTGTACGGTTATTCCGAATTGAAAGATTTGAAAAAAATTCTTGTCGAAGTGAACAGGGTGATTGATGTAAAAACTATGCCTACAATGTTTATGACTTTGTGTTTGATGGATTGGGATGCCGAAGTTGGAAAATTTTCTTACTCAAGTGCAGGGCAGGAGCCGATAATTCATTACAGCGCTAAGGGCGGTAAGGCGATTGTTATGTCCGGAAAGGGGATTGCTCTCGGTATGACGCGCGATATTTCCCAACAAGTAAAAGTTAATGAAATTGATTTCCGAAAAGGTGATTATTTGGTTATCTACAGCGATGGAATTCCCGAATGCTGGAAAAATGAGAAGGAAAATTTTGGCATGGAAAGATTGGTTTCTTTGATTGAAAGCGCCTGCAAGTTTGATACGTCTTTAGCGGTTAGAGATAAAATTTTGAGCGATGTTAAAATGTTCGCGGCAGGCTATAAGCAAATGGACGATATAACGATTATTGTGCTTAAAAGGGTGTAGGAAGGGATAAAATTGTATTTCAGCTCAGATCGAACTTTTGATGAAATCATGCCTCGAAAGCTAAAAATTGCAAACTCCCCGTCCTACGGTTGGGTCAGACATGCAATTTTTTTAACGCTTTCTTTGGCTCGATTTCAAAACAAAAGTTCTCTAAATCGCTGAAATACAATTTTATCCCTTCCTATGCCTTAATTCCCGGCACCTTAAAACTCAGACACATTTTTTTCACTTCTTCCGCGACTTGTTTGTGCATTTCTGTATTGTCCTTCTCGGACAGAATTTTGTGCATCCAATTCGCTATTTTTTCCATCTCAGCTTCTTTCATGCCTCTTGTTGTTGCCGCAGGTGTGCCTATTCTTATACCGCTTGGTTTAAGCGGGGGATTCGGATCGTCAGGAATTACTTGTTTGTTTACAGTGAGGTGAACCGTATCCAATAATTGTTCCGCTGTTTTTCCGTCAATTCCAAAACTTTGCACTGTATCCATAACCATCATGTGATTGTCTGTGCCGTTCGTGACAAGTTTTATTCCTTTACTCATTAATTTTTCAGCAAGGAATTTTGAATTTTTTAAAACTTGCTTCGCGTATTCCTTGAATTCAGGCTTTTGCGCTTCTCCAAGCGCAACCGCGATTGCGCAAATCGCGTTCATGTGCGGTCCTCCCTGCAGTCCGGGGAATACGGATTTATCAATAATTTCCGCATATTGTTTCTTACACATAATCATTCCGCCGCGAGGTCCTCGCAATGTTTTATGCGTTGTTGTTGTAACAATATCAAATCCATAATCAAAAGGATTTCGCATTTCATTTGCCGCAATAAGTCCGCCTATGTGTGCAACGTCTGCCATTGTTATCGCTCCGACTTCATCAGCGATTTTTTTAAAATCTCTGTAATCATAATCTCTAGGATAACTTGTATATCCGCATAAAACTATCTTGGGCTTTGCTTCTTTTGCAACTCTCATCAATTCATCAAAATCTATTTTACCTTCATTTTCCGGATGAGTTTTATATCGCACGAAATTATAAAGTTTTCCCATGTGGCTTACCGGATGTCCGTGAGTAAGATGTCCTCCATGGCTTAAATCCATTCCCAAAACAGTGTCTCCCGGTTTCAAAAATGCAAAATACACAGCTTGATTCATCGGGCTTCCTGATAACGGCTGGACGTTTGCATGTTCCGCCCTGAATAGCTCTTTGGCTCTGGTGCGCGCTACCTCCTCAATAATATCCGTATTTTGATTTCCGCCATAATATCTTTTGCCGGGATATCCTTCGGCATATTTATTTGTAAAAATAGAGCCGTTTGCTTCCAAAACCGCATCTGACACATAATTTTCCGAAGGAATCATCTCTATACCCTCCATTTGTCTCTTTTTTTCAGCTTCAAGCGCAGCAAAAATTTGCGGATCTTGTTGTTGGATAGCGCTCATATGTTTTTTGTTAGAAAATTGTGAGTGGAGTTCGCTTTGCGAACAGTTGCTTGCCCAAGTGGAATTCTTAATGTTTTGGAATATATATGCAAGGCGATTTTGAAATTATAAGTTGAAATAATTTTGATAAGACATTGTGGTTTGTTGTATGATGAGTTTCGTGGAAGGATTTAAATATGCATATGTTGTGTCTTTGGCTTTGGTCGCCGGCGCGGTTGGCGGCTATTTTGGCGCAGGGATTGGGGATGAAGACGGGTTTTGCGGTTCTTGCGGAAGTGAAAAGATTGTTGAGGATCATGTGTATGTTGAAGAATCCGAAATAATTGATGCAATTGAAAAAGTCTCTCCTGCGGTGGTGTCTATTGTTGAAAAGGAGGAGAAAAAAGTTTCTTTTTTTGAATCTTTTTTGCCTGAATCGGGTGGCGGGACAGGGTTTATAGTAAGTAAAGATGGATATATTCTTACCAATAAACATGTGGTTTCCAGTGACAAAAAGGTTTACAAGGCTGTTTTTTCAGATGGGAGTGAATATGATGTAACTTTGGTGAGCAAAGATCCTTTTGATGATATTGCGGTACTTAAGCTTGAGTATTCCGGCGATAAAGATTTGCCTTTTGTTGCTTTTGGCGATTCCGACAAACTTAAAGTCGGGCAAAAAGTTTTTGCTATCGGAAATTCTTTGGCGATGTACGGAAATAGTGTCACTTCAGGCATAATCAGTGCGAAGGGGCGTGAAGTTTATGCTTATAATGATTTTGGCGGTTCTTTTCAAAATTTTTACGGATTGATTCAAACCGATGCCGCGATAAATTTGGGAAATAGCGGGGGACCTGTTGTTAATTTGAAAGGTGAGGTTGTTGGGATGAGCGTTGCTACCGCTGAATTTGCGGATAA
>MFXA01000048.1:4377-4562 GCA_001787455.1 Candidatus Peregrinibacteria bacterium RIFCSPLOWO2_01_FULL_39_12
CCTGTAAATGATTTAAAGCCTGTTTTAGCCAGTATTAAAGAATATGGAAAGATTTTGCGGTCTGTTCTTGGTGTGAGGTTTTTGATGTTATCTCCTTTCGATGCAAAAGAATTAAATCTTCCTGTTGATTACGGTGCAGTTTTGGTGAGCGGGCAGTTTATTGACCAGCCCGCCGTTGCCAAGGG
>MFXA01000048.1:4570-17205 GCA_001787455.1 Candidatus Peregrinibacteria bacterium RIFCSPLOWO2_01_FULL_39_12
GTGATAAAGCGGGGCTTAAAGAAATGGATGTTATTTTAGAGATTGATGGTGTTAAGGTAACGCTTACAAATCCTCTTCAAAAAATAATTAGGAATTATAAGCCCGATGAGAAAGTTGTCCTCAAAGTTCTTAGAGATGGAAAGGAAATGATGATTGATGTTGTTTTGGAAAGTAGTGGATGAGCAGTTTGTAATCGTTTTTTTTGTGTGTTAAAATCCGATCAATTTCCTGCCCAGGTGGCGGAATGGTAGACGCGCTACTTTGAGGTGGTAGTGCTCGAAAGGGCGTGGAGGTTCAAGTCCTCTCCTGGGCACCAGATCAACAAACTTCCCCGTTCAACATTACTCCGCTTTCACTCAAATGCCGGCGGCTTGATTCAATTATTCTTTTTAAAACCTGTTCATCTCTATGGCTGATAATAGCTAGGAATCTTCTATCATCTCCTCTAATAGTTTCTACTTTGGCTCCATTAAAATCGCATAGAAAATAAACTTCGCCAAACAGAATTCCCTCTCTATCAGCTCTAGCTCTTAGCAGAGAATCGTACAACGCAAAACTCATTTCCATTCTGGCCATAGAATAATTATTTCGCTTTTAAATTTCTAAATGCATACCTGAAACTGTTTTCCCGTAATTCTTGCATTTGTTCCGGAGTAAAACCAAATGATTTTTTTATAAGCCTGTAATTATCTGCCAAAGTAGATCCATCATTACAACCGTCTGATCCGACAACAAGCTTTACACCGGCATCATATAATTTTGGCATCGGGTGTTGATCTATACCGCCTATTACAGCGCCTGTTACAACATTGCTGTTCACGCACATTTCTAAAGGAATCCCTCTGCGAGCCAATTCTTCAACTAATTTAGGATCTTCTATTGCGCGTATGCCATGACCGATTCTATCCGGATTAAGAGTTAATGCGTCCCACCCGCGATCCGGTCCCATCAATTCCATACAATGTATGGTCAAAAATTTTATATCTCCCCGCGCTCTTTCTATCTCCGGCGCATACGCAGAAGCAGGATTATCTTTTTCATTCGTGAGATCCAAACCAATTAAATGTTTACGATAATCTCTGCAAAATTGAATTAAATCAGCGACTTTAGGTTTATAACGATTTTGGCAAGAAATACTCATTATTAAATCCGTAGGTACAGGCGTGTCTTGTAAAGCTTCAATTAAAGCGTCAAAAACTTCTACAGCATATTTCCAAAAAACTTCCGGCGTCGCATCTTTTATCCCTAAATTATTCAATAAAGTATCAACGGTGGAAAGCAAACTTAAACGCAATTCAACCAAACCAACTCCGCTATTTGCCGAATCTTCAACAACATCGCGTATCAATAAAGCAATAACTTTTGGGCTTGTATAAGCTTTTCTTGTTTCTTTCAAGCATGAATACCATTCGTCCCATTTTCCCATCGCTTCTTCCGGAGTTCTTGCAGGTGTAATCGCTTTGTTTGCCGGAAGAGTAATAATAGACCTAATTTCCTCAACTGTTTTTCCTTGGAAAGCCGGTATGTTAAATTCATTCGCGCGAAGATGAATGCTTTCGGCACGATGCGCGCAATCTGTGTGGACATGAGTTTCTGTAAGCGGTGGCACTGGTTGTTCCTGTAACGTTGATGACATCTGAGGTGGATTTGATTTTAGTGAAACTGCACTGCAACCGCTACCCAAAATAGTCAAAGCTGCGATATCCCCAAAAAATTCTCGTCTGCTTGTTATACGTTCAAACATAACGTATTGTTAGTGTGTAATTATAGCACTAAAGTTTATATGAGCAAGGGGTTTTGGGTTATCTCTACAGTTTTACTTCTGTTTTCAGGAATTTTTATTTTTTGGAATTATTTTTTGAAAAATGATGTCGTTGATGAGCCTGTCGTTAAAGAAGATGTAGATGCAACATGGAGTGGCGAAGAATTATCTTGTGTCGAGTTCTCATGTTCAAATTTGGAAAGCAGCAATGATCGTATATCTGTTGTTTATCATCCTTGTTTGGTTAAATGCAGCAACGGGTACAAAATTTCCGAGTCTGGGCAATTCGCAGTGATAGTTCCGACAGGTTATGAATTGTTAGCGGAGAAACATCTCGACGACTTGCAATATTGTTTTCCTTTATTAAAAGAACAACTTGGCTTGGTTCCGTTTTATAATAAGGTTTATGTGGTTTTTCCTTTAGCGGATGAAAGTAAGTCGTACGCCTCAACTTCGACCAGTTCTATTTATTATTATCGCACGAAGGATCAATTGGACAGTGCCCAGAAATCTTTTAAAAAAAGAAGTGACGAAGGATTAAATTTTGGCGTTGGACCGGACAGTTGTATCAATGCTCATGAATTTACGCATATCTTTACAGGAGAATTGCATCTGCCGCGCTGGGCTAATGAAGGAATTGCGGAATATATGATAACTCAAATGCCTGATGTTAAAGATAAACCGAGTTATTGCGCGGATGACGTGCTTCATTTTAAAAGTTTGAAAGATGAGAAATTTGAGCCATATTCCGATTTGAGCAAATCTTTTGGTGTTCCTGATGTTGATGAGTCTAATGAAGATTATTTGTATGAAACGGGCGCGTGTGTTTTTGATTATATCTCTGAAAAATATGGTCAGGATAAAATTAAATTGATTATGCAGAGGTTTGCCGAATATGCTGCAAATCATGAACCTGATGAAATAATCGGCAAGGACATGAACCGATTTTCATCAAAAATATTTATTAGAGAAGGAATTGTTCCGGTTATTGGTGAAGATGCAAAGGTGTGGCTGAAAAAAATGTTTAATTTGTAAAAAGCATATGGCGGTCAGCAAGTTTATGAATTATCCTACAGGCGACTCCGAAGGCGGACATCCTTACAGGTTGCGGGTTGGCTGTACTTTTTATGATGTCATTTATCAACAGGTTTTGCGAACGACTTCGTCTGTCAGGATAAGGAATGGTAAAGTTGTGTTGAAATTGAGCCGGTTTGCGTATGGGGCAAAACGCGATGAGATTGTGCGTAAGTTTTTGAAATGGGCGGAAAAACGTTTATCCAAGGCTTCCGGCAACGATTTTATAAATCCCGTTTATGAAGATGGCGGAAGAATTGTCACGCATAATAAAATTTATGATTTGGATGTTGGTGCAAGGCAAGGCGGAGATAAATCAAAGGCTCGTTTAAAAAATGGCACCTTGATACAAATTAGGATTGCTTCCGGTTTGAGTTTGTCCGCTGCCAAAAAAACTGTTCAAAATTTGTCTGAGAAACTGATTATAAAAGATCAAACTTCTTATTTGTGTGAAGTTTTGAACGAACTTAATCAATTGTATTTTCAGGAAAATTTTGTAAATTGCCGGTTTAAAAGAACGCGTTCGCGTTTTGGTAGTTGCAGTACTAAACGTAATATAAATATTTCATTTCGTCTGCTTTTTGCGCCGCGGGAAATTTTTAAGTATGTATGCGTGCATGAACTTGCTCATTTGAAAAAATTTAATCATTCTAAAGAATTTTGGTGCTTGGTCGAATTAGCCATGCCGGATTATAAGAATTGTGAAAAATGGTTGAAGAATAATGGTTTTCTGTTGGGATAGGGATGTTATGATAAATTTTATTGCTATCTTTGTGTTCGTATGGTAAAAAGTATTTCGTTAATCTCGCTACTTTACAATAGGGAAATGCTGAAAAAGCTTGAAAAATTTTGCTCCTGACCGTCGCAATTTTTCATCGCTTTTTCTCCTCCGCTACGGCAAAGTCTCGCGAAGCTCGCTTTGCCTCCGCTACGGATCGCATTTCTCGCTACTACATGGGCGCTTAGCTCAGTTGGCTAGAGCATCTCGTTTACACCGAGAGGGTCGGGGGTTCGAATCCCTCAGCGCCCACCATGATCTGTACCCCAAAAAGTAGACATGGTACAGTTTTCTTTTGTTGATCTGTACCCCATCTATCAAACCTATGCCTTACGATAGACAAAAATATTATGATGCCGCGAAAAATCAGCTGGAGAAGAATATTTTTTATCACTCTCTTGCATTAGAAGCCTGCATGGGTGGACTTTATGATTATTTTTCCCAGAATAATTTGCTTGCCGAAAATGATCCTCCAAAGGATGACTGGACGCTTGCCGGTCTTATGCATGATATTGATTTTTCCGGTGAATTTAAGGAATATCATCCCGCGAAAACAAGGGAAGCCCTTGCAAAATATGGATTGGAATTGCCGGAAGTTATGCACAACATTATTCAAGCTCATGATGGACGATTAGGTATAAATTGCAAAAATAAAGCTGAATGGTCTATTTTCTGCGCTGATTCTTTAACCGGTTTGATTATGGCTGTCGCTTTTATTTATCCGAGCAGAAAATTAGCTGAGGTTAAGGTTTCTTCGGTTGTGAAAAGATTCTTAAAGGAACCTAAATTTGCCGCAGGTACAAGAAGAAATGAAGTTGCGATGTGTGTAAATCCCGAAGGATTAAATCTTTCACTCGAAAAATTTGTGGAAATTTGTTTGACTTCGGTGCAAGGTATTGCAGGAGAAATTGAGCTTTGATTTGTTTCGATTTGGTCTATTTCTGTTGCGGCATGGTGCAAGATTCATTATTATAATTTTGTCCATTAAAAAATACTTCTTATGATTAGTAATCAGGATTTACTCGCTCAAATTCCAAATTGTCTCAAAAGTACTGATTTTCCAACTTTGGGACAGAAATATGAAGGCAAGGTGCGCGACAATTATTCCAAGGATGGGAAACGTTTTATTATTGTCACCGATCGTCTTTCAGCTTTTGACCGCGTTGTTACTTTAATTCCTTTCAAGGGGCAGGTTTTAAATCAAATGGCGGAGTTTTGGTTTGAAAATACCAAAGATATTGCGGAAAATCATGTGATTGAATTTCCGGATCCAAATGTTGTTGTTGCCAAGGAATGCAAGGCTTTACCTGTGGAAATGGTTGTTCGCGGATATATCACTGGAGTTACAAGTACAAGTGTCTGGACACATTACGAAAAAGGTGAGCGGAATTTTTGCGGGAATGTTTTACAGGATGGGATGAAAAAAAATCAAAAACTTTCGCATCCGATTTTGACGCCTTCAACAAAAGCAGAGCATGGCGGTCATGATGAATCCGTTTCCCGTGATCAAATTTTGGAACATAAAATTATTACAGCTGAGCAGTTTGATTATATGTCTGATGTTGCTATGAAATTGTATCAGAGGGGAGTGGAAATTTGCGCTAAGCAGGGAATTATTCTTGTAGATACGAAATATGAATTTGGAATTTCTCCCGGTGGAGAAATTCTGCTTATTGATGAAATCCATACTCCGGATTCTTCACGGTTTTGGTTTGTCAATGAGTATGAAAAACGTTTTGCCGCGGGCGAGGAGCAAAAGAAAATTGATAAGGAATATTTGCGCGAGTGGCTTGCCGAAAGGGGATTTAAGGGAGAAGGGGAAATTCCTGTTGTTCCGGATGAAATTCGCGCGGAAACCGCCCGACGCTATATCGAGGCTTACGAGCTTATTACAGGACAAAAGTTTGTTGGTGAAATTTCAGATGTTTCGGCTCGTTTACAAAAGAATCTATCTAAATATCTTTAAAATTAATTATTATGAAAGTTATCATTCTTCTTGGTTCCGATTCGGATAAGGAATTTGTTGATGGCATGCCTAAGGAATTTAAAGCTTGGGGCGTTGATGCGGAGATGATTGTTGCTTCAGCTCACAAAGTTCCGGAAAAAGTTTTTAAGATTGTGTCTGGAAATAATGAAAAGGAAGTTGATCTTGTTTATATTACCGTTGCCGGCAGATCAAACGGGCTTTCGGGAGTAGTTGCCGCCAATAGTATTCATCCTGTGATAGCTTGTCCTCCATATAAGGATAAGCTCGATTTTATGGTCAATATTAACAGTACTTTAAATATGCCGAGCGACACGCCTGTTTTGACGGTTCTGGATCGGCTTAATGTTATAATGGCAGTGTTAAGAATTTTTGCTCTGAAAGATAAAGGTTTAAGGAAGCAGATGCAGAAAAGAATTTCCGATATCAAAAAACGTTTCAAAGTTTAGAATATTAAAATCTTTGAACGACTGTTAGCTTAAGCGGATCGGGGCTTGTTTTATTTTGGTATTTGTCTTCTATGTTTTTTAAGATAAGGCTGTATCTTTCTTCATTAGCTTCTGAAATTCCTTCTGTTTCTAAAATTACTTTCATGTCATCGATTTTTACGCTTTTAACTTTAATTTCATCAGTTTGATTATTTATGTAGTTTAAATCTTCTATTTTGTAATTTTCCGGATTTAAAGCAAATTTTTCATTCACTGCTTCGCCAAAAGCTATTTCTATTTTATTTTGACCGATAAATTTTTGCCATAAAACTAAAGGTGGGAAAGCATCTTTAAAGTAATTAAAATCAAAATGTTTATCTTTTGTAAGATAACCTGACCACAATGCCAAATTTTCACGTACATCCAACTCCTCTGATCTGAATGAATTATCTGCCGGAAGTTGAATTGAAATTTGCCAAAAATCTTTTGTGCCCGGTTGTTTAACAATATCCAGTACAAAATTTTCCATGGTTGTATCTTTTGGCAGTAAATATTCAAATGTTAGTGCTTTTTGTTCGCCCGGAGCTATTTTAATGTAATCTTCAAACATTTCGTTCTCCGGGATAAAAGTTCTTAAATAAGCTTTATAAATGTCAGAATTTAAGTTTTTTGTGCCAAGATGCTCCAGATTGATTGTGTATTTTACTTTGCCGAGTCCGTTTTCATCGAAACTTACAAAATACTTATGTGTTTTTATAACGTAGCGGTCAGCCTTGCGGCCTCCGATATTAGCAATGTTGGTGTAGATAAAATTCTGGTAATTGCTGACGCTAAAGCTACCGCTCCAAGCATTTTCTTCTGCAATTTTCTGTATTTCGGGATTCTTGAAGAAGAGTAAAATCTTTTTTTCACTTAAGCCGGTGTTTATAATCTCGAAAAAGTCATCGTATTTTGAAATTGATTTAAAAATTTTGTTTATCAATTTATCTGCAAGCTCTCCCAATATATTTTTTCTATTCGTGAGCATTTCGGTGTTGTGAGTGTCTATGTTTTTCACTTCATGTTCCAGTAAAGCAAACAGATTTTGTTTATCGAGCTTTTTGTTGTTTATTTCTATATTGTAAATACTTACTAGATCTTCCAGAAGTTCGGAATTTACGGCAAAGACACCATCAAAGCTTGTGGCGGGATTTCCGGATTGTTCATTGTATAGTTTCTCCAGGTCTTTGGCTGATGTCGGAAAATCCACATTAAAATTACCATCTCTAAAATACCATCCTTTAAAATTCGGATCGTCCTTTAAAAGTTTTATAAAAGGTTGTGGGGCTGGGGATAGGTTTTCTACCGATTCGAGTTTGTAGGAATCGGCAAATTTAAGTTTGTAACTGCCTTTATTTAATCTAAGCAAGCCATAGGCGCTGATAAATCCACCTGTCGGACGCAGTTCGTTGTTGTTTTGAAAAATGATCAGATAATTTTTCTCTCCGCTAAATCCAAGTAATTCGTTTGCGTAAGGAGCTAAACTCCACATATCACCAACCAGATTTTTCAGTAAGAAAAACCCCCCAACTAAAGCGGCAATAATTGCGGCAATCAAAAATAGGACAATCCTTTTAAGCCATAATTTTTTCTGCATAGAGTTCATTCTACCACGCTGCCGGTAGGGGGGGGAAGATGAAAAAATGTTCGCATGGCGAACATTTTATTCCACAAACAAAATATCAAAAGTACGTCCTGAAAGTGTTACCGCTTCAGCTCTTGTCAGATAATCATTTGGACGAAAGTTTGAATTATTACTGAATACGCCCATCCCTACAAGCTGGCTAAGCTTGTCGTATAAGTCCGAGCCTCCATTAATATCTGTAAATTGCAGATATTCCTTATTAGATGGATCAATTTTCCCTGCGCTGTATAAAAGATTGTACATATGCTCAACCATATTTGCTCGTTTTACCAAATTTTGCGAACCATCTTTTAAATTTACGTTATTTAAAAGTTCTTCATTCTGATTTTTGTATTTTAAGAAAACTCTCAAAATCTTTAGAAAATCCGATTCATTAATGGTGTTGTCCGGTTTGAAAGTGAGGTCAGCATATCCGGAGATGTAGCCTTTAACAGCCAAGCGTCCTGCATACGGATAAGCAAAGTGATCCGGCGGAAGATCCTTAAAGAAAAATAAATTGCTTTTGGCATCAAAAAGCTTTTCCTGGAGTTCTCTTACATTTATATTTCTTGGTTCTATACCTTGATTTGACGCTATGGCAGAAGCTATTCCAACCGCTTGTCCCACAGAAGTTGTTACCGGTTGTAATCTTGTGGTTCCATTAACTATATGACTTACTGAAATGTTTTTATCAGCGGCCATGAAGCCATCAATGTTTGCAGGAATAGTAACTCGATAGGGGATTTGGTATGGAGCAATTGGCTTGAATACGTCTCCTATACCATAACGGCAGAAGTGCAAGTCGATTGGATAGTCTCCAATGGCAATGGCGTCGTAAAATATGTCGGTTCTTTGACCGCCTCCGCTTTTAACAATATCGTCTTCTGTAAGTCTGTATTCTCCTTTTAAGCGTCTGCTTTCTCGTACATAAGGCATTTTTGCAAATTTGTCTTCCGTATTGAATTCATCGTAAAGCCCATAATTGTCCAATCCTAATTCTGTTTGTATAAAATAAATAAAGCCGCTGGAATAATTTTTTGCTTCTTCAAGGATTTCTTCGCGTGAATAATCTTCAAGATACTGTGCGGTAGCGTGAAAATCATTGCCGTAAGAATGGCTTGGAATGTTTATCATCAGCTTGTTGTTAGGCATATTCCCGTAACTTAGCAGGCGTTTCATATCAAACTTACTATTTGAATCCGGACAAAGGCTGCTTTTTATAGTGCATCTGTATAATCCACTGTCGTAAATTGGCGGTGGATTTATAATTCCTGCGTTTTGTTGTTTCTTAAGTATGGCTACATATGTTAACGGCTGAATACAATTGTCAGCAGCTGGAGCCAAAGACTCCGTTGAATTTTTGTCAATCCCAAGATCATACGGTATATCTGCCAAATACATTAAATCTCCATATTCGGTAGCGTCTATGGTTACTTTTGCATCAACTACATAACTTTTTTCTCCATTTTCGATAAAGTTTAATCCTAATATTTTATTGCCTTCACGATATACTTTTTTAATTTTTGAATTGTAGAAAATTCGCAAGTTTTCTTCTTCCACTGCCATTTCTTTTAATATTTTATCTCCGATGGAAGGTTCAAAACAAAGGTAGCTTACTTGGCAATTATGGATTTCATCGGACTTGCCTATCTGAGCATAATATTTTTCTACACGTTGAATTATCTCTTTAAAAATTCCGGATGGAGAATCTGAACGTCCGTCAATTGCGGCTACACCGGCTGAGGTTAACATGCCGCCAAGCCAATCTGTTTCTTCTATCAGACAAGTATTTGCACCTTCTCTCGAGGCGGCTATGGCTGCGGAAAATCCGCCCGTGCCTGCGCCTGCTATAACTACATCACAAGTTATTGTTTCTTGTACGATTTCCTTTTCTTCTTCGCTACTATTTTCTGGCAGTCCTCTTGCAATTTTTTCCGTTTTTACCGTGCTGGTTCCTTTGTCTTCTTCAATTAAGGCTGATTCGGAAAGTCTTTGGCTCTCTTTTAATATTTTATCCACATATAAGGCTCCTTTTAAGCCATAATTGATTCCAGTGACTAAAACAATTATTGCGCCAATGATGAAAATTGAATATTTTAGTTTTTGCATATACTATATTATAGTATATTTTGTACATTTTGGCAACCGAGTAGTCTGGCAGTTTCTTGCTCAATTTTCTCTTTTATTTTAAGATTAGAGTATGACTGATCCTTTGCTCGCAATTTCACCTCTCGACGGGCGTTATGCCGATAAAACGGGGCATCTTTCCCAATATTTTTCAGAAGCCGCTTTAATGAGATATCGTTTGCTTGTTGAGATTGAGTGGTTTATTTATTTGATTGATGAAGTTAAGCTTGGCGGAACTGCTTCGCTAAAACCCACTGAACTTAATATTTTAAGATCTATTTATGAGCAGTTTGATTTGGTGGATGGCAAGAGAGTTAAGGCAATAGAGGCGGATACCAATCATGATGTTAAGGCTTTGGAATATTTTGTCGCTGAAAAGGTTAAAGGCGGTCCACTTGAGAAATATATTTCGTTTTTGCATTTTGGCTGTACTTCGGAAGATATAAATAATCTTTCTTACGCTTGCATGATCCGGGATTTTTTGGCCAGGGAGCTTGTTCCGGTCATAAGCGGGCTTGTGCAAGAAATTTATTCAATGGCTGGGAAGTATAAGGCGGTTCCTATGCTTGCACGTACTCATGGTCAGCCGGCTTCGCCCACGACTGTCGGAAAGGAGTTAATCAATGTAGTTGCCAGGTTGGAGCACGAGCTTTCTATGTTGTCTTCTTGTTGCTTGATGGGGAAGATGAACGGTGCTGTCGGGAATTACAATGCTCATAGCGTGGCTTACCCTAAGGTTGATTGGATCGAAGTGAGCAAGAAATTTGTTCAGGATTTGGGATTGAAATTTAATTCTTATACTACACAGATTGAGCCTCATGATTGTTTTGCCGATATATTTGATGCTGTTAAGAGGCTGAATAATATTGTTTTGGATTTCGATAAGGATATTTGGCAGTATATCAGTTTGGGATATTTTGGGCAGAAAGCGGTAGGGAAGGAGGTTGGGTCTTCTACAATGCCTCATAAGGTGAATCCGATTGATTTTGAGAACAGTGAGGGGAATTTGGGTGTTGCAAACAGTTTGTTTGAGCATTTTTCATCTAAATTGCCGATTTCAAGACTTCAGAGAGATTTGTCGGATTCTACGGTTTTACGAAACGTTGGATCCGCTTTTGCCTATTCGATTTTGGCTTATAAAAGCACAATGAAGGGGTTGTCCAAGTGTGAAGTGAATAAAAAAGTTATTCAGGCTGATTTGGAGGATAGGTGGGAATTATTGGCTGAACCGATCCAGATGGTAATGAGAAAAAATTTAATGTCCGATTCTTATGAGAAATTGAAGGAATTAACACGAGGGAAAGAAGGGATAACCAAGGTCGTGATTCAGAAGTTTATTAAAAATTTGAAAATTTCTGCCGATGATAAAAAAGTTTTGTTGGCTTTGACTCCCGAAAAATATGTCGGGTTGGCTGAAAAACTTGTCAGTGAGTATAAATTGGAGGTTGCTGTTGGTGGATGCGAGGGGGATTGCGGAAGTTGCAGTTGTTGCGGGTAGGGACTGGTTGGCTCAGGTTCAATTTTCGAGGGCGGTTTGAATTGCCGTCGTTATAGCTACTGTTATTGTTGGAATTTCCGGTTGCGGGACTGCATGACCTGACCAGTCTATTGATCTTTGCACAACTGCGCTGATTGAGTTTTTATTGGATAATTCTCCTAAACTCCTTACTTTTTCCGCCATGTCTTTCGCTAGTGTTTTTCTGCATCCTTGTGAAAAGTAATCTCTGTATATTGTGAGCGTTTGGTATATTGCCAGTTCTATTGGAGAATTGAGTTTTAGATCTGAATCCTCAAGTAAGTCTATCTGTTTTTCGGTTGATGATTGTGTTCTTGTCGGTTTGTGGGTACTTGCGGTGGCTGATGTTGTCGCACCTAAAGCAACCACTTTACCATCTTGTACTATAAATTTTCCCTTCAGCATATTTAATTTTATTGAATTTTTTTGATGTTGATTCTATTGGTTTGAAAATTTTTGTCAAATAATAAATCAAAACCTCTTTCAAAAATCCCCATTTTTGGTTAAAATCGGTTTATGTTTAAAAAAGTTGATAATCGCCAGTCTTTTCCCGAGATGGAGAAGAAAGTTTTAAGTTATTGGGAGAAGAATAAAATTTTTGAAAAATCAGTCGAAAGAAGGAAAAGTGCTAAGAAGTTTGTTTTTTTCGACGGACCTCCTTTTGCAAACGGTTTGCCTCATTACGGTCATATTCTCGCAACAGCGCTTAAAGATGCGGTTACCCGTTACTCAACAATGAAAGGATATTATGTGCCTCGTACTGTCGGGTGGGATTGCCACGGGCTTCCTGTCGAATACGAAATTGAGAAAGAGCTTAATTTGTCCGGCAGAAAATCAATTGTTGATTTCGGAGTGGAAAATTTCAACAACAAGTGCAGGGAATCTGTTTTTCGTTATACGAAAGAATGGGAGGAATTGTTTCGCCGTGTCGGAAGGTGGGCTGATTTTACGCAAAGCTACGCCACGTTGAACAATGAATACATGGAATCCATATGGTGGGTTTTTAAGCAGATTTGGGATAAAAAAATGGTTTACGGCGGTTTTAAGTCCATGCATATTTGTCCGCGATGTGAGACGCCGTTGTCTAATTTTGAAGTGTCTTTAGGGTATAAAGATATTACGGATTTATCCGCAACTTTAAAATTTAAGCTTAAAGATGATGCGCTGAAAGCAATAAAATCTAAGGAAAAAGATGTTTATATTTTGGCTTGGACAACAACTCCTTGGACTCTTCCAGGAAACACAGCGCTCGCGATGGGAAAGAAAATTCCATATGTGAAAGTTGCGGCAAAGGATTCGGATG
>MFXA01000048.1:17287-17731 GCA_001787455.1 Candidatus Peregrinibacteria bacterium RIFCSPLOWO2_01_FULL_39_12
CGACAAAAAAAAACTTGTCGGCAAACATTACGAGCCTTTATTTGATTATTATCTGGATAAGGAGCTTGCCGGTGAACTTTACGCCATCGGTCTTGCCGATTTTGTTTCAACCGAGGATGGAACCGGTGTTGTCCATATAGCTCCTATGTTTGGCGAGGATGACTATAATTTCGGGCAGGAGCACGGGTTTGCCAAAATCCAGCATGTAAATATGGACGGAACTTTCAAGCCGGAAGTTAAGGATTTTGCCGGAAAGTTTGTGAAAGGACAGGATTTGAATGTGGCTGTTTATCTCCACGGAAAAAATCTTTTATTTAAAAAGCAGAATTTCAAACACAGTTATCCCCATTGCTGGAGATGCGATACGCCGCTTTTAAATTATTCCACCAAGTCTCTTTTTATAAAAGTTACGGATATAAAGAAAAAACTTCTTAAAAATAATAA
>MFXA01000048.1:17783-18412 GCA_001787455.1 Candidatus Peregrinibacteria bacterium RIFCSPLOWO2_01_FULL_39_12
CTGGATGGAGTTCGCGATTGGGCGATTTCCAGAAACCGTTTTTGGGGATGTCCGATACCGCTTTGGGAATGTGAGTGCGGAGAGCAAATTTGTATCGGGTCAGTGGAAGATCTTAAAGAAAAATCCGCCGGCAAACTTCCAATGAACAAAGGCAAACTTGATTTGCACAAGCCTTATATTGATGAAATTACAATTAAGTGTCCGACATGCGGTATTCAAATGCACAGGATTCCCGATGTGCTGGATTGCTGGTTTGAAAGCGGATCCATGCCTTATGCACAGCTGCATTATCCTTTTGAAAATAAAGAAGAATTTGAAAAGAATTTTCCCGCCGATTTTATTGCCGAGGGATTGGATCAAACCCGCGGATGGTTTTATACACTGCATGTTTTGGCGACGATTTTGTTTGATAAACCCGCTTTTAAAAATGTCATCGTGAATGGAATAATGCTTGCGGAAGATGGTGAAAAATTATCCAAACGCAAGAAAAATTATCCCGATCCTTCGAAACTTTTTGAAATGTACGGAGTTGATAGTATGAGATATTTTTTGTACAGTTCGCCGGTTGCACTTGCCGATGATGTGCGTTTTTCCGAGAAACATGTGGATGAGGTAATTAAAAAGTTTAC
>MFXA01000048.1:18456-18606 GCA_001787455.1 Candidatus Peregrinibacteria bacterium RIFCSPLOWO2_01_FULL_39_12
GAATTGATAAGTGGCAACCTCAAAAATTCGATAAAAATTTCTCTAAATTTTGTCCGAAGCATAAATTGGACAAGTGGATTTTATCCGAACTTAACAGTTTAATAGTAGAGGTTACAGATCAGATGGATGATTATAATTTAACCAAAGCTT
>MFXA01000048.1:18625-19281 GCA_001787455.1 Candidatus Peregrinibacteria bacterium RIFCSPLOWO2_01_FULL_39_12
TTTGGATAATCTTTCCAATTGGTATGTAAGGCGTTCACGCCGCAGATTTTGGAAGAGTGAGAATGATGATGATAAAAATGAGGCTTACCAAACTCTTTATATTGTTCTTGTGCAGTTTTCCAAACTGCTTGCGCCTTTTATGCCTTATGTCTCGGATGAAATTTATCAAAATTTGACTGGAGAGGAATCCGTGCATCTTGCCGATTGGCCGAAGGCTAACAAGTTTTTGATTGATGAAAAGTTGAACAGTGAAATTCATTTGGTTCGTTTGATTGTGAATCTTGGTCACAGCGTAAGGGCTAAGGCAAAAATTAAGGTTCGTCAGCCGTTAAGAGTTGTGCAAATCGCTTTGCCTGAGGGAATTGAATCTTCTCTTATTGAGGCTCAAAAAGATGTCCTAATGGAAGAATTGAATGTGAAAGGTTTTCAATTTATAGAGGAATCTTCAAGTATTATTGAATGCAGTGTTATTCCGAATGCCAGAATTTTGGGACCGAAGTACGGTAAAGATGTGCAGTATATCATTCAGCAAATAAAAGAGGGTAAATATGAACTTTTGGATGGGAATGTAAAAGTTGGGCAGTTTGAATTGATTGGGGATGAGGTCATGATCGGATTTAAAGGGAAAGAAGGTTATGACGTGGAAAGTTCGGAAG
>MFXA01000049.1:0-2970 GCA_001787455.1 Candidatus Peregrinibacteria bacterium RIFCSPLOWO2_01_FULL_39_12
AAATGGAGGAGGTAAGGTTGCTTCAGCCGAAGATGGCTTTGGTTTCCATAAATAATGAAAACAGTCCTTATGTCAGTTATTCCGGAAATTTAAAAAATTGCTATTTGCTTTGCGGAAGCGAGTATGATGAAAATTGTTATTATGGATTTTGGCTTTATGATTCGCGCGACAGCGCTGACTGCGATTACTGCCAAAAATGCGAACTTTGTTACGACTGCGTGGACTGCATAGAGTGTTACAATGTTAATTTTTCGCAGGATTTGAATAATTGCACAGACTGTGATTTTTGCTATGACTGCACGGGATGTAAAAATTGCTTCGGATGCATCGGGCTAAGGAGAAAACAGTTTATGATAAATAATAAGCCTCATTCCCAACAAGAATATTCAAAAAGAATGAAAGAGCTTAAAGATAATGCTAATCGTGAAAAACTTTTTGAAACGCTTGAGAGTATGAAATTGCAGGCTCCTCATCTTTATACCCATGTTTTAAATATTGAAAATTGTACGGGAGATTATGTTTATAACAGCAGAAATTCCCTAAACTGTTTTGACGTGAAACAGCTTGAAGACTGTCATTACTGCAATAATTCAGTGGCTTTAAAGGATTGTTTGGATATGAGCAACAGTTATTATAATTCCGAACTTGATTATGAAGTTATGTCGGAGATGAATCTGTATAACTGCAATTTTTGCGTAACTTGTTTTGACAGCCAAAATCTTGACCATTGCGAACTTGTCTACAATTCGCATGATTGTTTTGGATGTTTTTCGCTAAAACATGCCGAGTATTGCATCTTTAATGAAAAGTACAAAAAAGAAGAATACGAGAAAAAAATTGAGCAGATCAAAAAAGAAATGCTTGAAAGTGGCGAATATATGAAATTCCCGGTTTCAACTTATCCCTATGAAGACAGCAATGCGGCAATGGAATGGCCAGACGATCCCAAAATATGCTAATATCATTACGTAATAAATTTATATATGACAGAAGCAACAAGCCAAAAATCAACATGTGGGGGGTGCAATAAAGAATTTTTAATTATCCCACAGGAACAGGGTTTTTATCAAAAGAAGGGATTGCCAACACCTGAAAATTGTCCCGACTGCAGAAGAAAAAGAAGATTAAGTTTAAGGAACGAGAGGAAGTTATATAAACGAAAATGCGATAAATGCCAAAAGGATGTAATAAGCACGTATTCTCCCGAAAGCAAATATATAATTTATTGCCAAGAGTGTTATTGGGCGCATCTTGGTTAGAACATTTCATCTATATCAACAAGTTGCCAGTCCTCCGAATATTCCAACTTTTTCTTTAATATCATTTTTATTCGCGGAGATTCGAGAGGCTCCAAGTGTTTTTGATGTCCGGCTCCCTGAAGAATTGAATTTTCCACACTGCGAATCAACTGAAAATCCGTATTATTTAAGTTAAATTCGACTTTTCGCTGACTCCCGATTTCAAATTCCTGAGCTCCGACTTCCGTATATAACGGATGAATTTCATCTTCAATTATTTTTCCTCCGGCTGATTTTATGCGAGTTAAAATATTTTCAAAAGCTTCGTCGCGTCCTGCGGCGCGAGTCTCTGCTATTTCGTGCATTGCCGGTTTTTTTCCTCCTACTCCCATAAAATTCATTAAGATGATAGAATTCTATCCGATATGACATACAAGGGCAAAGGAAAATCCAATGTTTACGATTCAAAAGAAGGCTATGACCTTTACGCAAATCAGTATGATAAAAAACTGGATTTTTTGCACAGCTTTGAATCGGATATTCTTTTAAGGATGTTTAAGAATTTTCGCGGAAAAAGCGTTTTGGATGTCGGATGCGGCACCGGCAGATTGATAAGATTATTAAAAGATAGGGGAGCGATTGTGACCGGCGCGGATGTTTCTTCTGAAATGATTAAAATTGCCGGAAAAAAGTTTCCGGATGTGAAGTTTGTATCTGCAGATATCGAAAATTTGCCTTTTGGAGATAAGCATTTCGATGTTGTTGTGGCGGCGTTTGTAATTGTGCATTTGGGGTATCTTCAAGGAGCTTTTGATGAAGTGTACAGGGTTCTTAAAGACGGCGGGATTTTTATCCTTACAAATATAAATCAGAAAAAAGCTCCAAAACTTAAAATAGATAGGAAAAAGGTGTTCGCTTCGCGAACGTCTTTGGCTAGCACCGCCTTCGGCGGTGTGGGAGAGATAATTATAAAATCTTATTATCACCGGCCTGAAGATGTTATTGCGTCTTTGGCGAACTCTTTGTTCGTGATAAAAACCGAGGAATTTGTAAATGAGTGCGGAGTTTGGATAAATCAAATTGTGGAAGCGGAAAAATAACCCTCGTACACATGCGTATTTATATTTAGTGTTTTTTTATTGTTTTGGTATACTTTGTAGGTAAATTTTTAACATATTCAAGTATGAATTTCTCAAAATTACTAAAAAGCGGCGTTGTTTTGGTTGCTGTTTTGGCTTTATTTACTTCCTGCAGTTGGTTCGATAAAGGTCCCGGGGATGCCAAAGAAATCGTGACAGAAGGATTTAAAAAAGTGCAGGAGGTTAAGTCCGGCGATTATGTTATGTCTTTAAATGGAGAAATGTCTCCGGCTGACAATGAAAAAGGAGAAGAGGTAAGTAAGAACGGTCTTGAAAAACTTGTTTTTGATGTTGTGTTCAGCGGCGTTTATGATTCCAACGATTCAAAAAATCCTAAATTTACTCTTGAGCTTACAGGCAAGGGATCTTTAAACGGCGGCAAAGAAGAAAATTTAAAAGCTGAAGTGAGGGGTGCCGGTACTGATATGTACCTTGTGCTTGATTCCATGAGTGATTTTGGAAATCCAATGTATACCGCTTTTACAAGTTCGATTATCGGGCAGTGGTATAAAATTGCCATGCCCGAAGGAACAGCCGCTTCTTATTTAAACAAGAGCGAAGAAAATATGACTCCTGAAGAAAAAAAATTAAAA
>MFXA01000049.1:2984-7879 GCA_001787455.1 Candidatus Peregrinibacteria bacterium RIFCSPLOWO2_01_FULL_39_12
AGGTGAAATATAAAGGGGAGGAAACTGTGGATGAGGTTGACAGTTACAAATACAGCGTTGTTTTGGACAAGGGCGCTTTAAAAGAATTTTTTGTTAAATCGGCGGAAATTTCAGGGAATTCTATGCTTGCAGGCGGCACAAACAGCCTGGATAAGTTTTTGGACAATATGGAATTTGAAGGATTTGCTTGGATAGCAAAAAGCGATATGACTTTTAGGAAATTAAGCGGAGAAGTTGAAATTGAGGATATTGAAGGCGTGGATGCCGAGCTGACAATGACTTATTCTATAAGTAATTTGAACGGCACAGTTTCCGTTGAAGTTCCTGAAGATGCGAAAGAATTTGATCCAATGTCGCTTCTTGGCGGACTTGGGGCGGGGATGGCGGAACCTGCGGTGATAGATACTGAGCAACCGTAGATGACTACTTTTGTAGTGACTGGTCAAGTTTGTTTTGGCGGACCCTTTATTAGTTGTGGTATAATGTACTTATGAGTACATTAAGAAGTAACATAACGGCGGGCAGAATAGCTCTTTTGGCCAAAAAAGGAGAGAATGTTTTTCATACTGATGATCTTGCGAATTTGTGGAATATTCAGAACACAAACACTTTGCGGATAACCCTGAAGCGTTACGTGGAGTATGGGTTGCTTTGTAGAATTTATAAGGGGTTTTATTCGTTGGTTTCGGTAGATGAACTTGATCCTGTATTCGTTGGAGCAAAGGCCATTCATCAATTCTGTTATTTGAGTACTGAAACCGTTCTACGTCAGGAGGGTTATATTTTACAAAGTATTGGTTGTTATACTTTTGTCGGGTCGAAAAGCCTGAAGTTCGTTATTGGAAGATATGAGTTTAAAAGCAGGCAGCTTGATGAAAAATATCTGTACAATCCCGAGGGAGTTTTTTTGAAAGACGGAGTAAAAATTGCGGCAGCAGAGCGCGCCGTTTGCGACATGTTATATTTCAACCCCAATTATTATTTTGACAGGCTGATTGACTGGCGAAAAATCCGTTTCATGCAAAAAAAAATAGGTTATCCTTTAACGCCTCACCGTTATGATTCTGCCTAAACAATCCGATTCCGTTCATAAAGCATGGCTTTACAGGCTTTTGTCCACTATCGCCGATGACGTTTTTTTGACAGCGAATCTAATGTTTAAAGGCGGGACTTGCTCTTCAATGCGCGGAATTATTGACCGTTTTTCGGTTGATCTTGATTTCGATTTGATCGATTCTTCCGTGATCCCTGTGCTACGAGTGCATCTTGAGAAAATTTTCAAAAAACTTGACCTTAGAATTGAGGATCAAAGTAAAAAAGTTCCCCAATATTTTCTGAAGTACGAAAGTGCGAATGGCATCAGAAATACCCTGAAGATTGATATAACTTTTCCCCCTCCGAAGAACAATGAGTATGAACCTGTTCGATTCGTGGAAATAGACCGTATTATCAATTGCCAGACTATTCCAGCAATGTTTGCGAACAAGCTTGTAACCGTTATAGAGCGGTTTGAAAAGTTTGGATCAATCGCCGGACGCGATATTTTCGATATACATACTTTTTTCATGAAAGGTTTTCGATACAAACCAGAAATAATTGAGGAGCGTACAGGGAAAACAGTTTTAGAGTTTATTCGGACTTTAATTGATTTTATTGAGAATAAAATTACACAGACAGTGATTGATCAGGACATTAACACTCTTTTGCCTCCGAAGAATTTTCGCAAGATAAGAGGAATTTTAAAGAGCGAGGTTCTTATGTTTTTAAGAAATGAGATTAACAGTTGATAGAACTGTCCGGAAATCCGTATGGCAGGAGCGAGACGCAAAAAAAACAAAAGAGACTTGACAAATACCGTAAATATTTGCTATAAGATATTCTTATTTTTTTTAATTCAAAAATATGAAAAGTGGAGGCGAAGATGTACCGCATGGTGGTGAAATACAACTTGATGAGCTTGTCCAAGAGGCAACAGGCGGACAGACTGTATTTAAATCTGTTGAAGATCTAAGGAATTCTCTTAAAATCGAAGAAGCTGTACGTCGCACGGTGGCAAGATTAAGACCAAGAGCCCTTGAGATGTGGCGTAAATTTCTTGATTCGGGGTCCAAGGATATTGCTGTTATAGAAGACCTAGCCAGAGATGCGAGGGCAAATCCTCAAGATATCTTCCTTGAATGGCTTGTACAACGTATGTTATTTCTCGAGATGGGAAAACATTTTAGATTAGAAAGTGTTGATCATTTTCCAAGCACTCAGCCGGATTGCGCACTGGTTTTAACTAGGAGCAGTTCGATTATTGTCGCTGGAAAACTTGATCCCAGTGATGGACGTAGGGATGTAGACTATGTACGAATTGATTCTCGTAAAGCTACCTGGGATCAATCATTTAAAAGCTTTAGAGCAGAAATGGACACTCTCGATATTGGTGATCAGGCTAGATTTAGACAATTTTTAACAAGTTCACCTGTTCGGAACATTTTAGTGCTACCCGCTGATCGTTCGCAAGAATTGGAAGTAATTAAAAGGGGGACTTTAGATTCTCTTCACACGGTGAGCAGGGCTGTAAGAGCACCTGCTAGGAAATAAGGAATTTTCGCGGGGCGAAAATTCCTATGGTCGGGGTGAGAGGACTCGAACCTCCGACCCCATGGTCCCAAACCATGTACTCTAAGCCAACTGAGCTACACCCCGACATGTGTAGATGCAGGGGAGATTCTAACGAATAAGTGGGGGATTGTTAAGGTGAAATTGAAATAATCTTAATATTGGCGTTTGTGTTGTTGGACTATTTCTTATATATTGTATTTTGCTTTGCAAAACTATTTTGTTGGCCAGGAAATTTTGCGAAGCAAAATTTCTATGGAAAGGTTTTACAGTAAAATTTTAGGAACCGCCGTTGTTTATGACGATGCGTTGAGACCCATCACCTCAATAAAAGACATTGTTATTGATCCTGAAAACGGGAAAGTAATTGCATTTGTAGTAAATTTAAGCAGAAAACTTGTAATTTCACCGATAGATATTGAATCGTGGCATGACTCAATTAAAGTGCATAGTGAAGAGGTTATTATAGGCGGTGATGAAATCCTTAGAGTTCAGGAGGTAATGAAACGCGGCATTCATATTTTTGGGAGCATGGTGGTAACGAAAACCGGAGATTATCTTGGCAAAGTGAACGATTTTTCGATTGATTCAAACAGTTTGGGTTTGTTAAAAATATATGCCGCCAAAGATATTTTGGGGCTGATAAAATATGACAGCCGCGTCATCTCATATAAAAATATTATAGAGATTCTGCCGCATAAAATTGTAGTTAGGGAAAATCTTGTGGCTGTTAAAGAAAAGGGTAGAGAGGTGGTTTCTATGGAAGAACTTCCGGCAGGGTAATAAAAACCCCCTTCACCAAAGGCGAAGAGGGTTTTAAGCGGTCTAAAATTTACTATTCCGTACCGGTTCCTGATCCAAGTACCATTCTTACCAGTACAAATGACAATAAGATAATTACTATACCAATCAACGCATACATGATGATTTTTTTAGCTTTACCAACAGCTTCATCGTTTCCTGCGGAGCTAACATAAGTTACGCCTCCGTAAATAACCATGATAACCGCCAGAAGTCCCAGGAATCCCAGGAAGTAGTTAACAATCGTCAAAATCAGTCCTCGGAGTGTAGTTTCCCCACCCGTGGCTCCTGAAACCGCTTCAGGATTATCTGTTGGATTTAAAATTGCCGCACCTGCAACAGGAAGTACCGACATTAAACTGAGAGCTCCCGCCATCAAAGCAAAAACTAATAATGCCTGTTTAAGTAGTTGGCTTTTTGATTTCATAAGAACTTGGTTAATTTCTTTCTGTGATTATAGCAATGAGGCTATTTTCGCGCAAGAACGTTATGACATTTTTTTACAATTTGCCAATTCCCTTTTCGGTAACTATTTGGACTTCCTCTTTAAGGGCTATGTTAAAGTTTTTTTTAACTTCATGGCGCGCCAAGCGCGCAAGTTTAATTATGTCTTTGGAAGATGCGCCACCCAAATTAAGAAAAAAGTTTGCGTGCTTTTCTGAAATTTTAGCTTTTCCAATTTGCCTGCCTTTGAGTCCTGATTTATCTATAAGCATTCCTGCCGGATAACCCTTTGACGGGTTTTTGAAAAATGAGCCGGCGGAAATTCCAAACGGCTGAGCGTACATTCTTTTTTTGTGCAGAGAAAGGATTATGTTTTTTTGTTCGGCTTGTTTTGTCGGTGTTTTTTGAGTTTTTAGTTTGCTTAATTTAAATGTTGCGGAAAGCACAATTTCGTTTGTTTTTTTAAGTTTGCTTGTCCTGTACGCGAAGCGAAAATATGGAGGTTTTACTGTTTTTATTTTTCCCGTTTTTGGATTTAGAATCGTTGAGGAAATGAGGATATCTTTAATTTCAAGACCGTTGCAACCTGCGTTTCCTCTTACAGCGCCGCCAACCGTGCCGGGAAGTCCGCTTAAATTTTCCAGCCCCGTAAAGTTGTGTAAAATTGATTCTCTGACAAGTTTTGAAATGTTGACTCCTCCATCCGCCGTAATGGTTAGATGGTGTTTTGCTTCGCAAAACTTCCTGATGGCTAGGACACTTCGCTTCGCTGCGTGTCTGTTAATTTTAATTGCGTTTGTGGCAATTTTTATAACCATGCCGCGAAATCCTTTATCGTCAAAAAGGATATTGCTTCCTCCTCCGAGTATAAATGTTTTTATGCGGTGTTTTTTGCAGAATTCAAGCAATTCTGGAAGTTTTTTATTGCCTTTCAGGCTGTAAAAGAAATCCGCGGGTCCGCCTATTTGGAATGTGGAATATTTTTTCAAAGGTTCGTCAAAAATAATTTCCGGAAAATGTTTTTTTAATTCTTCCTTTTTTAG
>MFXA01000050.1 GCA_001787455.1 Candidatus Peregrinibacteria bacterium RIFCSPLOWO2_01_FULL_39_12
TACGGAAGACCGGCTGTAACTTGTAGGAATATTTACAATCAAATCAAAATCGTAGTTCATCATCCCGTCCAAAAGATTCGGCTTTTTGCCTGTCGAAACCTTATAAAGAACAGTATTTTTTAAACCGTTATCTTCAAAGAACTTAGCAGTTCCCTCTGTCGCAAAAATTTTAAATCCCATTCCCGAAAATTTTACCGCTGTGGGAAGAAGATCGGTTTTGCTTTCAAGCCCGCCAATACTGAATAAAATCCCTTTTTTCGGAAGAGAAAATCCGGCGCTTATCATCGCTTTTAAAAGTGACTCAAATAAATCCTCACCGAAACATGCAACTTCTCCCGTTGACGCCATTTCGACTCCTGAAACGGGATCGGCGCCTTTTAATCTTGGGAAACTGAACTGAGGAGCTTTAACAGCGACATGATCCAAATCCAAAGTTTTGTAATCGCGATATTCAAGAAACTTTTTTCCGCGCAAAGTTTTCTTCCCCGTGGTTTTTGCAATCATCGCTTCAGTGGCAATTTCAATAAAGTTATATCCTGTAACTTTTGAAGAAAACGGAAAACTTCGGCTGGACCTTAAATTACATTCTATAACCATCACTCTATTGTTTTTTGCGAGGAATTGGATATTGAAAGGACCGCTTATATCCAGCTCTTTCGCAATTTGCTTGCTTATAACTTTAATTCTTCTGATGGTTTCTATATACAACCTTTGAGGAGGCAGAACTATGGTAGCGTCGCCGCTGTGTACGCCGGCATTTTCAATATGCTCGGAAATTGCATACACGACAACCTGCCCCTTGTACGCTACGGCATCAATTTCAACTTCTTTTGCGTTTGTTTCAAATTTTGAAACCACAACAGGCGCTTCTTTCGAAATTTTTACGGCCTTTCCCAAAAATGTATCCAGCGAATTACGATCATAAGCCACACTCATCGCCGCTCCGGAAAGAACATACGAAGGTCGCACGAGAACAGGATAACCCGCCTCATCCGCGAATTTATAAATATCCTCAATTTTGGCTAACTCTTGCCATTTTGGCTGATCCACCCCATGCTTGTCGAGCATTGCGGAAAATTTGTGCCTGTCCTCCGCGCGGTCAATATTTTCAGGATCGGTTCCTAAAATCTTCACACCCGCTTTATATAATTTTAAAGCTAAATTATTTGGAACCTGCCCGCCTGTCGAAACCACAACTCCGGTAACAGCGTGCCCACCAATCCCCCCATTTTCAAATTCATAAATATCCAAAACTCTTTCCAGCGAAAGTTCATCGAAATATAATTTATCGCAAATATCATAATCGGTCGAAACCGTTTCGGGATTATAATTTATCATCACGGTTTCATAGCCCTCTTTTCCGGCAGTTTGCACAGCGTTCACGCAACACCAATCAAATTCAACACTCGATCCGATACAGTAAGCTCCACTGCCAAGCACGACAATTTTTTTTCTACCGCTCGCCGTCACATCATTTTTATCCCCATGATAAGTCAAATAAAGATAATTTGTATTTGCAGGATATTCCGCCGCCAAAGTATCAATTTGTTTTATGGATGGGACAATGCCCATTTTTTTACGCATCTCGCGAATTTCAAGCTCGCTTTTGTTAAAAATATAAGCGATTTGTTTGTCGGAAAATCCTTTTTTCTTGGACTCTTTCATCAGCTCATAATTTAATTCTCTTGCCTTCCTTAACTTCAAATCCAAGGCTGTAATATTTTTCAATTTATCCAAAAACCATTTATCGATTCCTGAAAGTTTTGAAATTTTGCCAACGCTCCATCCGCGCCTTAAGGCTTCCGCGATTACAAGGATTCTTTTTGGAGTGGGCTTAACAATATCCTGCTTAATTTCAGTAGATTCTATTTTTACATCCTCATTTGCGGTAAGCCCGTGAAGCCCGACTTGCAACATCCTTAAGCCTTTTTGCACAACTTCTTCAAAGCTTCGTCCGAGCGCCATAATTTCCCCAACCGATTTCATCTCGGAAGTTATTTCTTTCGAAACCATTCTGAATTTATTTAAATCCCATCGCGGAATTTTTAATGCGAGATAATCCAGCGCCGGCTCAAAACAAGCCATCGTGGTTTTTGTAACGGCGTTTTTTAATTCAAGAAGCGTATATCCAAGTGCCAATTTTGCGGCGACATGAGCAAGAGGATAGCCCGTTGCCTTTGAAGCAAGCGCGGAAGATCTGCTTAATCGCGCGTTTACTTCGATAACACGATAATCTTCGGAATTGGGATCAAGCGCAAACTGGATATTACATTCTCCGACAATCTGCAAATGCCTAATAACTTTTATAGATAATTCACGCAGTTTATGATACTCGCTGTTCGTTAAAGTTTGGGAAGGTGCAACAACAATGCTTTCTCCGGTATGAATCCCGAGCGGATCAAAATTTTCCATATTGCAAACCGTGATACAGTTATCGACGCGATCACGTACAACTTCATACTCAACTTCTTTCCATCCTTTTAAATTTTCTTCAACAAGAACCTGCGGACTGTAAGCAAAAGCGGTATCGAGCATTTCATTGAGCTGTTTATCGTTATATGCAAACCCGCTTCCCTTGCCGCCAAGAGTATATGCCGCGCGAATCATTAGCGGAAATTTAATAATTTTTGCGGCCTTAATTGCAGCGTTTTTCGTATTGCATGCGATGCTTTTTGGCATTTTTACGCCAATTTTGCTTAATTCTTTGTTGAATAAATCGCGGTCTTCAGTTTTTTGGATAGACAGAACGGAAGTTCCCAAAACCCTAACGCCATATTTTTTAAAAACATTTTTTTGATACAGCTCAACGCCGCAATTCAATGCAGTTTGTCCGCCAAAAGCCAGAAATACGCCATCCGGTTTTTCTTTCGCGATTATTTTTTCAACAAAATATGCGTTTACCGGAAGGAAATAAATTTTATCCGCAAGACCTTTTGAAGTTTGTATAGTCGCAATATTCGGATTAACCAAAACGGATTTGATCCCTTCCTCCTTCAGTGCTTTGATAGCTTGTGATCCCGAATAATCAAACTCGCCGGCCTCGCCAATCTTCAACGCGCCGCTTCCCAGCACTAAAACCTTCTTAATTTTAGAAAAAACCAAACCCTTCTTGTTTTGAAAGGGCTTCTTTAATTTTAAACACTTCTTTAAAGGCATTTAATTTTAGATGAACTTCTTCTTTCAGATTTTAGATAAGAATTTATAACCGGTCAAGCTTCAAAATTTTATTTCCGTCCCATGAGCTTCATTGCCGCCTTCGGACAAAATTTTCCAGGACATAACAGGCATAAGTTTCCCCTGCACTCCAAACCCACTGGCTTTTGGATGTCCCCCTCCGCCCCACTGCGAAGCCACATCCGACAAATTTATATCGTCTCTTTGTGTTCGCAAAGAACCCTTCACCAACCCCTTTTCATCTTCACTTAACAAAAGACAATATTTACTGTTTGGAACGGCATTTAAATAATCAATAACTCCTCCGGTGTCATGCGACGTGGAATTACACGCATCGTAATCCGATTTCCCTACAGCGGAAATTGTTACGCTGTCTTCATTTACATAAGTTCTTTCCATAATTCGCCCCCAAAGCCTAAGCTTGTTTATGGGGGTTGTATGAAATAATTCTTTAACGATTTTTCGTAAATTCGCCCCTTTGCTTAAAAGATCGGACACGACCTTAAAAACCTCACCGCTTGTATTGCTGTGCATAAGACCGCCCGTATCAAAATAAATTCCATGCATTAAACAAGTTGCAATGTCAATTGTGACCGGCCATTCGCAGAATTGTAAAAATTTATAAATAATTATTGATGTCGAACATTCCTCGGGCGCTACGGGGTTTACCGTCCCAAAGCCGTTATTTGAAATATGATGGTCAAAATTTATAAAAGGTTTTTGTCCGGACAAAATTTCAGGCTTTGCCTCGTGAAAAACAAACAATTTTAATGCGCCGCAATCCACGCTTACAATCGCATCAAAGTCTTCGTAGTTAAAATCCGTCACAAATGTATCGGCTTTTTTTAGCCACGAACTATTCTCCGGAGCGGGATCCACGCATGCACTTACAACTTCTTTCCCTAAAGATTCAAGCGCTAAACGAAGCCCCAAATTGCTCCCGACAGCGTCTCCGTCGGGGCTTCTATGTGAAATTATGCAAAACTTTTGATTTTCTAAAAAAATTCTTTTTGCTTTCTGAAATTCTATTTTTAATTTTTCCGTAATTAACAGCATTGCAAATCCTTATAAAGGATAAAATCTTACCCTTTTAAAAAAGTGTTGTTAAGGTAATAAGCATAAAACGAATTGCAAAAACCTCTTAATTGTTAGAAGGTATAAAAAGAAAATATGAGAAATATTTTAGAAATAGAAAGGCTGAAAGAAAAAATAATCCATCATGCCAAATCCCTCGGATTCGATTTAATCGGCTTCAGTCCAGTAAAAGTTCAGGATAAGCATGTGAAAACTTACAAAAACTGGCTACTAAAGCACTATGAGGGGGAAATGTTCTACATGCAAAAAGCAGATTCCCGTCTAAATTCGACAAAAATCTCGCCGGGCGCAAAGTCGGTTATAGCGCTTGCGGTAAACTATTATCAGCCGCAGGAAAAACTTCCATCAGGCTGTGGACGCATTGCACGTTACGCTTACGGTCGAGATTATCACAAAATTATAAAGAAAAAGCTTAAACAACTGGAAAAATATATTCAGCAAATAGACCTGAAGCATGTTTTTCAGAATGTCTCTGCCGTCCAAACAAGATCTTACGTTGACACGGGTCCCCTACTCGAACGCGCGCTTGCCGAGCAAGCCGGACTTGGTTTTATCGGTAAAAATTCCTGCCTGATAAGCCGAGAATTCGGCTCATGGGTTTTTCTTTCCGAAATTATTGTAAACATAAAATTACATAACAGAAATTTTGCTGAGCAAAATTTCCGCTTCTGCGGAAACTGCACAAAGTGCATTGAATCATGTCCTACAAAAGCGATTATCGCCCCCGGGATTATAGATGCCCGCAAATGCATTTCTTACTTAACTATCGAAAATAAAAAACCCATTCCGAAAAAATTCACAAAAATCATTAAACAAACTAAACGTATTTTTGGCTGTGATATTTGTCAGGAGGTTTGCCCGCATAACATCGCTCGCCAAAAACAAACTATTCACTCGGAACTAACCTCGCCAAAAATTGCCGGAGACCAACAAAACTTTAAAAAAATTTTTTCAATAAAAACCGATCAACAATTTTTAAACACTTTCGCCGGCTCCCCTTTAATGCGCGCAAAACGC
>MFXA01000051.1:0-3656 GCA_001787455.1 Candidatus Peregrinibacteria bacterium RIFCSPLOWO2_01_FULL_39_12
AAGCTGGAACATATTACACTTGCGGAAATATTGGAGCGGAAACAGCGCTCGAAGAAGTTGATTTAGCCGGAACAATAGCTGTAGAAGTTACAGTGGCGGAAACGGGAATAGTTGCCGAGGAAGTGACATTGCAGGATGCAACATCAGGAGCATCACTCACAATTGAAGCTGCGACAGCGGCTACGGTAACAGCGGACGATGGAACATCAGTTGCATATACAGGAACAATTGCATCTCCAAAAGTTGCTGAAGAACAAACAGTTGTGGCTCCACAAGGGACAGAACCTGCGACAGAAGTGTTTGATGTAGACACAGGTGTAACAACAAGTGTTACATTCGACACTCCTGTAACATTGGTTCTTCCCGCAAAAGGAGAAGTTGATTTGGAAAAAGTTTACACATTATATACGGTTGACGAAACAACAGGCGAACTAAGCCAGCCGGTTGAATGTACAGTTAAAACATCGGGTGAAGATAAAGTGTTTGAATGCGCTGTAACACACTTAACCAAATTCGTAGTATTGGCTTCGGAACCGGAAGAAGAGGAAGTTGTAGCAGAAGAGGAAGAAGAAATGCCATTTGTTGATGTGAACAATCACTGGTCGAAAGATTACGTAACAGATTTATACAATCAGGGAATAGTTTCAGGAAAAGATTTAACACACTTCAAACCGGAGGATTCAATTACAAGAGCTGAATTTACAAAAGTAATAGTTGGCGCATTCGGAATTGAGCTTAAAGATGCCGAGGATATTTCCACAATGCCGTTTAAGGATGTAAAAGCGGGAGATTGGTTTTTGCCATACGCTGAAGCGGCTAAAGAAGAAGGACTTGTAGGTGGATACGCGGACGGCACATTCAAACCAAATGCAACAATAACCAGAGCGGAGGCAATGAAGATATTGCTTGAAGCCGCGGGAGCTGACACGGAAGGTGCTGAAAAATCAACATTTAAAGATGTAAGCCAAAGCGCATGGTATGCAAAATATGTAAATTACGCGGCGGAGAACGATATAGTGAAAGGATACGCGGATGGCACATTCGGTCCTGATAAAAATATTACAAGAGCTGAAACTGCTAAAATAGTTTCATTGATGATGGCGGAATAGTTACAACTAAAAGACTCCGGCTAAAACCGGGGTCTTTTTTTATGGTTTTTTTAAAATACGCCTACACAACAAAAGATCCATACTCGCAACGTATTCTAAAATTTCTTAGCAAAATTTTAACTAATTTTAATAAAAATTTCACTTTTGTTTGCTATTGATGATGTGCGAAAAGTCTTCGCAAGCCAAGAAAAATTTGTCCTTTCAAGGGATAATACAAAAAAGCCCGATAGAAAGGACATAAAAAAAGACCCGTTTAAATGCCCAAGCATAAACAAACGGGTCTTTTCGTAATATACCGCACCTGACTTTCCATAAATCATGGGATACTATCGCAAACTTTTTCTACCCAAGTGGAAAATCTTTACAAACGTTTTTCACCAAAGTATAATATTCTCATGAATATAAAAGAGCGTTATCTGGAAAAGCCGATAGTCACGGATTTAAAAGAAAAAATGGTCTTTATTGGCGGACCGCGCCAAGTTGGCAAAACAACATTAACAAAACTGATCGGCTCAAAGAACTTCAAGAATCCCCAGTATCTTAATTGGGACAATCGTGAAGATCGGAAAAATATTATTGCCGAATCTTTTCGTGCTGAGGCAGACCTGCTTGTATTTGACGAATTGCATAAATTTAAAAACTGGAAAAATTATCTGAAGGGCATATTTGATAAATATAAAGAAAAATTTTCCATTCTGGTTACGGGGAGCTCCAGGCTCGACTTGTATAAAAAGGGAGGAGATTCATTGCTGGGCAGATATCATTACTATCGCCTTCACCCTTTTTCTTTGGCCGAATTAAGGAATATTAAAAGCCCCCAGGAGCCAATGAGAGAATTAAGATTTTCAAATGAAAATTTTCAAAAAAATCTAAAAACTTTTAAAAATCTGTTCGAATTTGGAGGTTTCCCCGAGCCGCTTTTGCATAAATCAAAAAAGACACTGAGGAGATGGCACAATGAGCGTCTGGACCGCCTTATAAAGGAAGATGTCCGTGACACTACGATAATTCGCGATCTGTCCGGATTGCAGATATTGGCCGAATTGATAGAAGAAAAAGCCGCAGGGCAACTTTCTATCAACTCTTTAAGGGAGGATTTGCAAGTTAACCATAAAACTGCATCTCTATGGGTGGATATTTTGGAACAATTTTATTTTCATTTTCGTATTTATCCGTTTGCGTCCAATACTATAAAATCTTTACGCAAAGAAGCTAAAATTTATCTTTGGGATTGGTCATCAATTATGGAAGAATCAAAAAGGTTGGAAAATATTGTTGCCTCACATTTGCTGAAGTTTATTCATTTATTAAAAGACGAAGAAGGATATAAAGTTGATCTGCACTACCTTCGTGACATCTCCGGCAGAGAAGTTGATTTTATTATAAGCATAGATAAAAAACCGTGGTTTGCGGTTGAAGTAAAAAATTCTTCCGAAGAACCCTCGCCATGGCTGAATTATTACAAAGAAAGATTAAAAATTCCATTTTTATATCAAGTGGTTAACAAGCCGAACATAAATTTAATACGTAACAATGTTAATATCATCAGCGTAGAAAGATTTTTACACGGACTGGTTTAGGGGCTGTTTTAGGTACGGACACCAATCCTCATTTTAAAAGCTTTTTAGCCACATCCGTTTTCTCCCAAGTAAAACCCTCGTCTTCTCTCCCAAAATGCCCGTAAGAAGCTGTTTTTTTAAACACAGGGCGTCTTAATTTTAAAGAATCTATAATACCCCGCGGTGAAAAATCAAAATGTTTTTTTACAAGTTCAAGCAGTTTATTCTCGGACAATTTTCCGGTTCCAAAAGTATTAACAAATATGGAAACAGGATATGCAACACCTATGGCGTAAGAAACTTGCAATTCGCACCTTTTTGCCAATCTCGCGGCAACTATATTTTTTGCGGCGTACCGCGCCATATAAGCGCCGCTTCTATCAACTTTTGTGGAATCTTTGCCGGAAAAACAACCGCCACCATGCCGCCCCATCCCTCCGTAAGTATCAACAATAATCTTTCTTCCCGTAACGCCGCAGTCGCCGGGCGGACCGCCGATAATGAATCTCCCTGTTGGATTTACATGAAAAACAGTATTTTTATCAAGATATTTGCCGCAAACGGGAGCAATAACATGCTTAATAATATCTTTTTTTATAACCGCTTGTGAAACATCCGGACCATGCTGTGCGGAAACAACAACGGTATCAACTCTTAAAGGCGTGAAATCGTCATACTCGACCGTAACCTGTGTTTTTCCGTCAGGTCTTAAATATTTTAAGATGCCTTTTTTGCGTACTTCGGCAAGCCTTATGGCTAATTTATGAGCCAAAGTAATAGGAAGAGGCATAAGTTCTTTGGTTTCATCGCACGCAAACCCCAACATCATTCCCTGATCTCCCGCCCCGCCGGTATCAACGCCGAGAGCTATATCGGGACTTTGTTCGTCAATAGCGGTAAGCACGCTACAGGCTTTATAATCAAAGCCGTAACAGGCATCGTCATAGCCGATCTCTTTAATGGTATTTCTGACAATTTTTTGAATATC
>MFXA01000051.1:3687-8735 GCA_001787455.1 Candidatus Peregrinibacteria bacterium RIFCSPLOWO2_01_FULL_39_12
TGAATAAATGCCTTGCCATAAGCAAAAATCTAAAATAAAAACTTTGTAATATAAATCGAAAAACACTATACTAGTGTCACTTTTCTTAAGCAATAGACACAAGAAAAAATTTTATTTTTTTTCTTATGTCCTACTCAATAAAAAGTTTTGCGAAGCAAAGCACCACAAAAAAATTATGGACAACGAAACATTGAAACAACTACATCCTAAAGTATCAATCATAATTATTCATTATAATACTCCTCAATATTTGCAGACGTGCTTTGATGCCATATTGCAACAGACATATCAAAATATTGAAATAATTTTTATAGATAACAATTCGCCGGCAAGCAGCTCCGAAGGAGTTGCTAATAAAGAAACGTCCGCCTTAGGCGGACATCCGGATAAAAGCGGGCTTGAATTTATAAAAAAGAAATACGGAAATGTATCATCTGTTAAAATTGTTGCCAACGAAGAAAATATCGGCTTTGCACGAGCGGCGAACCAAGGTATTCGCATGGCGATAGAAAACACTGAAAATCCGGCAGATTACGTTGTAATTACAAATCCCGACATAATTTACACGCCTTCCTACTTTGAAATTATTATTGAGCGCATGGGCAAGGATCCAAAAATTGCCGCAATCACGGGGAAAGTTTACAAATATGATTTTGACAGGCAAAAACCTACGAACATAATTGATACGGTTGGAATTTTCGCATACAAAAGCCGAAGATTTATTGACGATGGACAAGGCTTGATAGACGAAGGTCAGTTTGATAAAGAATGTGAAATTTTTGGAGTGTCCGGAGCATGTCCTTTATACAGAAGGGAAGCGCTGGAAGATGTAAAAGTTTTGGAAGAATATTTTGACGAGGATTTTTTCATGTATAAGGAAGATGTGGATTTGTCATGGAGATTTTTGCTTTACGGATGGAAGAATTTATTTTATCCGAAAGCTGTTGCGTATCATGGTAGAGGCACAGGTGTACAACGCAGATTTTTCAATAAAGAAGTGCTTGCAATACGCAACAAATTAAGCAAATTTCAGAAACAGCATTCTTTTACAAATCAGCATTTGATGGAAGCCAAAAATGAACTTTGGTCTAATTTTTTCATGGATTTTATCCCTATTATGATAAAAAAATTGGCTGTATTTGCGTACATAACGGTTAAAGAACCTTACCTTTGGATAAGTTACTTTAAATATCTTAAAAAACTTCCAAAAATATTAAAAAAACGGGCAATCATCATGAAAAATAAGAAAATTTCCGCAAAAGAAATGAGAAAATGGTTTAAGAAACAATCTCAATATATTTAAGTCCCTTAGCGGAGGACATAAGGCAAAGCTTCAGCCAAATCACTCGCTGAAAAACAGTAGCCTTTTTGTTTATTTAAAAAATCGCCGGCGGCTCCCGTAAAATAAGCGGCGCATTTTGCGGCATCAAACCCGTCCAATCCCTGCGCTAAAAATGAGGCAGCTACGCCAGCTAAAACATCACCTGTTCCCCCGACCGTCATGCCGGCATTGCCTGTAAAATTTGTTTCCACAACGCCTTCCTCAGAAGACACATAATCCACATAACTTTTCAGCAAAACATTGATATGAAGATCCATGGACAGAGAACGTAAAAAAATAATAGACTTAGGATCTTCTTCGGTAACATGAATTTCGCGGTCAACCAAATTTTGAAATTCGTTTTGATGGGGAGTGATTACAATCGGCTGTTGTAAAGGAAATTTTTCGATTTTTTTTAGGACCAGCATTGCCGCGGAATCAAGAACTGTCGGGATATGAAGATTTTTCACTATTTCTGTTACCGCAGACATAGTTTGTTCACGCTCTCCAAGTCCGGGACCGATAAGAATGCTCCCGCATTTTTTACCAAACTCAATAATATTTTCAGCATATCGTTCAGTCAAAAATTCACCAGGATATTTTTTTACGATAAAATCCGGATACATGCTTCTCGTACATTCGAAATTGCATTCGGGCACATATAAATAAACAACATCAACGCCGCTATATAAAGCTCCCAGCGCGGACAAAATAGGTGCGCCGTAATAATCAATACTTCCGCCCACTATAAGCACACGACCGTTATCGCCCTTGTGCGATTCGGGTCTTCGTTTTGGAAGAAACGACCTTGCCACCGATTTTTTTATTTCATTTAGCATTTTTATTTTTATAAAACGCCCTGCCTCCGATAAAATCAGCTTTATCCATGAGTCTTTCCTCGATTCTCAAAAGTTGATTGTATTTGCAAACACGATCGGTTCTCGACAAAGAACCGGTTTTAATTTGTCCGGTTTCCATTGCTACAGCCAAGTCGGCAATTGTTGTATCCTCGGTTTCTCCGCTTCGATGAGAAATTATACTAGTCCAGCCTGCTGATTTCGCCATTTTAATCGCTGAAATAGTTTCAGTGATCGAACCGATTTGATTTAATTTAATTAAAATGGAATTCGCCGCCTTTTTTTCAATTGCTTTTTCAAGCCTTTTTACATTTGTTACAAGAAAATCATCCCCCACAACCTGGATTGTTTTACCGATTGCTCCCATCATTTTGTCCCAGCCTTCCCAATCGTCCTGCGCATGACCGTCCTCAATCGAAATAATCGGATATTTGCGCAGTAAAACATCATAATATGAAACCAAATCTCCGCTGTTTAATTCTTCCGGTTTTCCATCAACTTTAATTTTATAAACCTTTTTCGCGTCATCGTAAAATTCACTTGCCGCGACATCCAATCCGATCATCACTTCTTTCCAAAGTTTATATCCGGCATGCTCAATCGCTTGTACAATAAAATCCAATGCCGCCTCGTTTTTGCCCAGTTTTGGCGCAAAACCGCCTTCATCCCCGACACTTGTCGAGTGACCGCTATCTTTCAAAATGCCTTTTAAAGTATGAAAAATTTCCGCGCCCATACGCAAAGCTTCTTTAAAATTCTTCCCGCCAACCGGCAAAATCATAAATTCCTGAATATCCAATCCACTATCCGCATGCTGTCCTCCATTGATGATATTCATCCCCGGGAGAGGCAAAGTTCGCGCTTTGCCGCCGCTCAAATATTCGTACAAAAATTCTCCGCGCTCATTTGCGCTGGCTCGCACTACCGCCATTGAAACTCCCAAAATTGCATTGGCTCCAAGTTTGGATTTATTTTCCGTACCATCCAGTTCAATCATTTTTTTATCTATAGCTTCTTGATTTTCGCTGTCCATTCCGACTATCGCCGGCGCAATCAAATTCACCACATTATCCACAGCTTTCATAACTCCCTTCCCTCCATACCTTTTTTTATCGCCATCACGCAATTCCAAAGCCTCATGCACGCCGGTGGAAGCTCCGCTCGGCACAATCGCCATCCCGCTTCCTTTTTCCGTAAAAACTTCAGCTTCCACAGTCGGGTTGCCTCGGGAATCCAAAACTTCGCGCGCAAATATTTTTGTAATTTTCGACATATCGGAAAAGTTTTATAATTAACCTGCGATTACCAGACTAACATCGTGCAAACCCAATTTCAACAGATACTGGGGTTCCCTTGATAATAAACGGCAAATTTAGTATGCTCCTTGCTGTATTTACTAACAATCAAAACTGGTTTATGGAAGTTACATGGCATGGAGATACCTGCTTTACTGTAAAAGGCAGGGAAAAACAGGTGGTTATTAATCCAAATAAAGAAGCGGGGAATCTTAAAGGCAATGTGGTATTGCTAAGTTCCGAGGAGGAAGGCGGAAATATTGAGGTGGAAGGAAATCCGAGAAAATTCGATTGGCCGGGAGAATATGAAGTTGGAGGTATCCCGATTATGGCATTTTTAGCATGGACAAAGAGCAAATCCAAGGAAGATGCTGGTGAAAAAGGCGATACAACATTGATTTTTCGCTTTGAGGTGGATGGGGTGAAAGTTTGCCATCTTGGGGATGTTGGACATGTTCTTACAAGTGATATGGTAAATGAAATCGGAGATGTGGATGTATTGATGATTAAGGCGGGAAAAGACAGCAATTTGGACACGAAAAAGGCAACGGAAATTATAGAAGCGATTGAGCCGAGAATAGTGGTTCCGATGGGCTTAAATCCGGAAGCGGTCCTTAAAGATTTGGGTGCGGATAAAATTGAAAAACAGGAAAAATTTGTGATTAAAGCTGTGGCGGACTTGCCGGAATCCCAGATGCAGTATGTTCTTCTGGCTAAAGTTTAAACAAGTCCCCGTAGTTCAATGGATAGAATGGAGGTTTCCTAAACCTTAGATGCAAGTTCAATTCTTGCCGGGGATACCATATTATAAGAAAACTTTAAGAAAGTTTTCTTTACTTTCAAAATATAGGTTATTCGCAAAAATTACATTCGCTTAGCTTCGCTTTTTTAATATGCAGGAAACCACGAGACCTCCACATTAAAAAAGCTACGCGCGCTCATGTAAATTTTTGCTCATATTTTATTTATAATTTTAAGAAAATTTTAACTTTGTCTGCTATATCTGATTCGATAGCAGTTTTTTCAGTATTTATTTTATTGACAAAGTGCTATCAAAAATGATATCATTTAACTGCAAAGCACAGTGACAAACATAAACAAAAGAATTGGAAAGTTATTTAAGAGTCCGAATAACATATCGATCAAGGAATTACACATCGTTTTAAAATATTTTGGCTACAAATTGAGCAGAGTAAACGGCAGTCATTTCATTTTTAAGGACAGCAAAGGAGATACTCAATCCATACCAGTACATAACAGCAAAATAAAAAAACACTACATAAAAAAACTTTTAAAAATATTTTATGGATAAAATAACCCCTTCAGATTACAGTTATAGCGTAATTAATATCGGAGAGGATGGCGAAGATGCTTACGAAGCAATAATCCCAAAATTCCCAAATATTCATGCTTACGGGGATACTCCCGAGGAATTAAATGACGGAGTGATAGCAGCTATAGAACTCGAACTTGAAGATTTGGAAAAAGCCGGAAAAACGCCGCCGCCTCCTGATAAAAAATCAAATTTCAACGGCAAAATTCTTTTGCGCATTAATCCGGAAATTCACGAAAAAT
>MFXA01000051.1:8773-12778 GCA_001787455.1 Candidatus Peregrinibacteria bacterium RIFCSPLOWO2_01_FULL_39_12
GATAAAAATTCAAATAAAAATAAAAATGCGGGACAAAATAAAACAATTGATACAAAACAGCCGAGTTTTAAGTCAAATCTTGAAAGAAAAATATTTAAAAGTGCTCAAATTTCTTCCGGAAAATAAATTGGAAGATCTTTTAAAAATTCTGGAAAACGAACAGGAAGAAACAAGGCGGCTAACAGAGGAGCTAAAGAGGAAAAAATCTGAAATAAACAAAACCTATATCGAAAAAATAGAAGAAACTTATAAAAAAGAATTTAGAGAATCAATGAATGAGGAGGAAGCGGAAGAAAAAGGAGAAGCTGAAAAAATACTTAAACAACTTGACGAATAGATGAGCAAGGAATCATTAAATACAGCGATTCAGGAAAAGGAAAAGAAAGTGCTGGAAAGTAAAAATACACAGCAGGCAAATCTTTCGGCGGATTTGGTTGATGAAAATCAGGTATCTGCAAAGATAGATGCAATTGAAAGAAAAATGCAAGCCTCCGCTCTTTCTTCAAAATACAAGGAGAAAATACAAAAACACTTGAATGACACTACTGATGAATGGAAGAAAAAAGTGGATCAATTTAAGTCGGAATCAGACGAAGAATTCAAAGAGCTTTTCGATAAAATAGTTAAGGACTTTGAAGAATTTGAAGAGAAACCGGAAGTAAAGGAAGTATTTTTATATATCGAGCCTTTATTCGAAAATCAGAAAGCAATTGAAGGGGTTATAAATCTTGAAAATTACGGAAGGAAAAGCGACGATTGGGAAAAAATCAATGCAAGATTAAATATTATTGGGATTTCGGGGGAAAAGGTGGGAGAAATACAAAAAATCCTGGGACTAACGGTTGACGGTAAAGTCGGACCGCAAACAATAAATGCAATAAATAAGGAAGTGTATGAAAATCAGTTTGAAGTAAAATGGGCTGATGAAACAGCGCACAAAACGGAAGACGTGAATAAATTTAATTTACAGGCGGAAAATGCGAAAAAAATTATAGAGGGGGAAGCGTGGAAAAAAATAGAGAGTGAAACAGAAGGAAAATTAAAAGGAGCAAAAACGCTGGATGATATTAAGAAAATAGAAGCGGAAGAAAAAAAAGCAAAAGAAGAAGTGGTTCGGGAAGCGGTCAAGACCGAAAAATCTGCCACTGAAACGGTAAAACAAGAACCGGCAGCTGAAGTACCGGAAGCTCCGCAACCAGTACGACCGCCATCAGGTCCGTCGTCAGAACAGCCTCCGCAGGGACCATCTGCCGACGAAAATCTCGAACAATTAGCACAAAACATCCCGCCGGAATTTAAAGAAATAAACATAAAATTAAAACTTCCGGAAGAAACATTGGCAATCTATTACAAGGCGTACTTGGAAGTGCCGGATGACAGAAAACTTACACCGGGGGAAATTAGAAGAACGTTAGAAACTACGGAAGAAAAATATCTCAAAGGCGCTGATAAAGAAATGGCGCAAAAAACCCTCATCGAGGTATTTGGGAAATTAGTTAACGGATACAGGCAAACAGAAAATTTAATTGGAGATGAAATACTTGTTGCAAACGTGGAAGCTATACGGAAGAAACTTGAAGAATTACAGCCAAAGCTCAAAAAAGAAATTGAGAAACAGCAGCGCATTGAAGAAATAATAAATGATCGCAAGCAATCATTGGCAAAACTGGTTGAAGAAAATCCGGATTTTTATGAATTTTGGGACCCGTCAAAACAACCGCTGATATCGCAAGCAATAAAATATTTGGCGGGATTTGAAAAAATGAGACAAGAAAGCGAAGAAACTGTCACGAAATTAGAAAAAGAAATAACAGGTCTTTTGATTTCAAATTTTGAAAATCAATCACAATTGCGGGGGAATCACGGAGAAAGTTCAATGGATCTCATGATGGAATTGTATGAGAGGCTTCCAAACGATTGTCCGTTATACGTTAAAGAAGTTCTTAAACAAACCGTCAAACAAGATCCGGGAATATCAGAATTTGATAAATTATTTTATTCGGGGCAATACAAAGAAGCATTTGATTTGCTTGCAGAGCAGAATAAAGAAAGAACAAAAATCCCTGGCATTCAAGGTGTGTTTGGAGAACACGATGTCATTTCTTCTTATAAGAGATTAAAGGGATCAAAAGAAGCTGAAGCACTTAAAGAGAATCTGCAAAAAAGAGGATCATTTGCGGCAACAAAGTTTTCGGAAGGATATATTCCAATCCCGGCTAAAAATATAGGTGAAGAAAATTTACGCGGCATATTTTTAGTAAAAGAACAGGCTGATGGATCATTAACTTACATATTGGTTACACAAGGAGGCGAACAATTGACATATGAAGGAGCTCCAAAAGCAATCCAGTCAATGGGAGAAGAACACACCCTTTCCAAGGAAAAAATAACCGAAATTGAAAGCCAAGATTCAGAAATGCAGAAAAATACAGAAAGAGTAATAGCACACAGTCCGAATTTTAAAGCTATGAAAGACGCATCAGCGGTAATAAATAAAGAATTTGCTCCCATACAACACTTGCTTAGCCAGGCAAAAGAGGGATCAAAGCCGGAAGATTTTATTCGATTGTTAAAAGAAAAAGCAAAAGATGTTAAAGGATCAAGCGCAATAGCAAACCTAAGGACGGTATTAGGTCCGGCACAGCAGGAACTTGATAAAATAAAAGCTTTGATCGGCACTGGAATAACAGATGAATTTGAACACAAAATAGGAGAGATGGAAAAAGCCCTTTCTCAAGTAATAGATATGGTAAGCGGCAATAAAATAGAAAATTTCTGCGATTACATTTTAAGTCCGGATTTTGAACCTGACACTTTTGGGAGATGGGCGCTAAAAAGCGCCTTGCCATTTGTAATGACCATATTGGCGGCTACAACGGCTGTTATATTGGCATGCGGCACATTTGGACTTGGAGGAATTGCTGGAATGGCTTTAGTCGCGGCAGCCGGAACTTTAGGAGGGATGGCTGGTCATGAAATGGGGACAGGAATATCACATGTGGTAGGACAATCAATATATGGAGATTCATTTTCTAATAAAACGCTTCTTGGCAAATATATGACAGAAGGGAAAGTATTGAATCCGGAAACAGGACAATATGAAGATATAAAATTTTCAGAACTGGCAAAAATTTACGGACAACAATTTGTTGTTGGGTTTATCACGACATTTGTATTCTTGGGGCTTGGTAAAGTTGCGGGAAACTACCTGTCAAAAATTGCGACAAAACACAGTGTGACAGCGGGGTGGAAAGGAGCCGCCGCAAAATTATTGAATAAAATTCCAAAACTTGGAAAACATGAAGTGGATATTTTGGAGAAACACGGATTTGGCGAAATGTCGAAAAGAATAGGAAGAGAATTTTTGGAAGAAATGGCAGAAGAAGGAGTGGAGCAAACAGCCGAAAGAACACATCCAGCGCTGGGATTTCTTGCTTCTTTATATAATAGTTTGGATGGAAGAAACATAACATATAAACTTGGGAAATTTAACGTTGTGGCGGAAAGCGGCGCAACTAAAAGCGGAGCCGGTGAGTTGAATACAACATGGAGTTATGACGCCTCTAAAATGCGTGAATTTGCAGCAACTGCCCTGGAAGTATACGGAGAAAAGGGATCAGCAATTTATCATGGATCGGATGGAACAATTATTGTTAAAAAATCATGTACTTTAAAAGATGGAACAGTTGTTACGAACAGAATGACATTCAAACCTTCAGGAGAAAGTATGACAATGCGTCAGTTATTTACGGAAGGCAGAGAAGGAAGCGATAAAAGTGAAATAGAAAGATTGTATGGTGTTCATCCGACAGGCGAAAATGAATATAAATTCAATAATGCTTCTCCTGAAGGAAAAATTACACTTGCGCAATATCTCCAAAGAAGAGGATTTGTAATCAGCGGAGACCCTGCAACCGGAACTTTTGAAGCGGTTAAAGGAGAGGAAAAAGTTAAGTTTAATGCTACTGCTAAACCAGAGGCGGAAACAGCAGGAGTACAGGACAC
>MFXA01000052.1:0-669 GCA_001787455.1 Candidatus Peregrinibacteria bacterium RIFCSPLOWO2_01_FULL_39_12
CAAAAACGGAGAAGCACCTCCCGAAATGCGCAAAAAATTGGCAAGGAAAGCGTTTACAATGACTTATCGCTACGATGAAAAAATAAATGATTATTTCCGAAAAGTTCTCGGGGAACCCGAACTTCTTGATCTTCATTATGAAAAAATCTGTAGTTTGCGCTATGGAGAAAACCCCTGTCAAAAAGCGGCGTTTTTCAGAAATCCTGAAAATTTCGATTCAAATATCACCAATTCCAAAATTCTCCATGGAAAACAATTGTCTTTCAATAATATCGTGGATGGGGACAGCGCTCTCGAGCTGGTTAAGGAATTTAAAGAACCTACTGCTGTGTTCATCAAACATAACAATCCATGCGGCGTTGCAAGTGACAGGAAAATAGATGAAGCGTTTATTTCCGCATATAAAGTCGACCCTATTTCAGCTTTTGGGTGTGTTATTGCGCTAAATCGCGAAGTGAACGATAAAATTGTCACCTATCTAAAAGATGAAAAAATGTTTGTAGAGATGATTATCGCTCCTTCTTATACCGGAAAAGCTTTGAAGAGGCTTATGACAAGAGAGAATTTAAGGATTGTCGAAACCGGTGATTTAAAACTGGATATATATAAAACCGACATCAAAAAAGTTGCCGGAGGTCTTTTAATCCAGACAAAAGATATGTATGAAGT
>MFXA01000052.1:832-5797 GCA_001787455.1 Candidatus Peregrinibacteria bacterium RIFCSPLOWO2_01_FULL_39_12
GCCTTGGCGTAACCGCCATTATTCAGCCGGGCGGCTCAATCAGGGACGAGGAAATTATTGCGAAGGCGGATCATTTTAATATGAGTATGGTTTTCACTGGAAGAAGGTATTTCAGACATTGATTACAGATTTAATCGGTACTTTTATTTTTATGGGAAAATTCTATAGACAAATGGTGTTTTTATTCGTATGATAAACAAAATGACCAGTATTAAAAATTATAAAATAGTTACGCTCGGGAGTCATACGGCTTTGCAAATTCTCAAAGGAGCGAAGGATGAGGGCTTTGCAACTATATGCGTATGCGAAAAAGGCCGTGTTAGACCTTACAAAAGCTTTCCGGTAGCCGATCAAATCATTGAAATTGATTCTTTTAAGGATTTCTTCAAAATAGAACAATCTTTAATTGATCAGAATGCGATTATTATTCCGCATGGATCGTTTGTGGCATACCTGGGACCGGACAAAGTAAAAAATATTAAAGCTATGCATTATGGCACCAAAGGGATTTTGGAGTGGGAAGCTGACAGAACCAAATCACGCAAGTGGCTTCTTGATGCAGGTATAAAACTGCCGAAAATCTTTAAAACTCCTGAGGAAATTGACAGACCGGTCATTATAAAATTTCATGGTGCGCGCGGCGGAAAAGGATATTTTTTGGCGAACACTCCAAAGGAATTTCATGAGAGATATAAGGCTTATAAAGACGTGGAAGGGCATTCGGATTATGTAATTCAAGAATATATTGTCGGCGTTCCCGTTTATATCCATTATTTTTACAGCAGATTAACGGGTGAGCTTGAATTGATGAGTTTTGATAAAAGATATGAATCCAATGCGGATTCAATCGGACGTGTTGCCGCAAAAGATCAGGTTGATGTAGGAATAAGAACCACTTACACAATTACCGGAAACGTGCCGATAGTTTTAAGGGAATCCCTTCTCCCCTATGTCTTTGAAATTGGTGAAAGTGTTGTAAAGACTTCACAAACTTTAAAAGGCGCCGAGGGAGGACTTTTTGGACCTTTCTGTATTGAAGGAGTCTTTGATCCCGAATTGAATTATTTTGTATTCGAAATTTCCGCAAGAATTGTTGCAGGTACAAATTTATATACCGACGGATCGCCTTATACGTGGTTAAGGTACAATGAACCGATGAGTACTGGACGGCGTATCGCAAGAGATATTAAAATGGCGATTGAAAGCAACCAAATTGAGAAAGTTTTAGGATAAAACAGTTATAAATATGGCTAAGATTGACATTAAATCCATCATCAAAAAATATAATCTTCAAAAAATCACCATAGGTGTGCTTGGAGGACACAGTGCGCTTGATGTATGCAGCGGAGCCAAAAAATATGGATTTAATACCGTAGTTGTATGCCAAAAAGGTCGTGAAAAAACCTACGATAAATATTTTAAGGCAAGAAAAAACGGCGGCAAAGGATGCGTTTCCGATATTATATTGGTAGATAAATTCAGCGATATTACAAAAGAGAGTGTTCAGAAAAAACTAAGATCTTTAAATACAATATTTATACACAACCGCTATTTTTGGGTTTACTGTAATTTTGAGGAAATTGAGAAAAATTTTTCCGTTCCGATTTTCGGGTTGAGAGAAGGCGTCAGGCTGGAAGAGCGCGATCAGCCGAATAATCAGTACGAACTGCTTAAAAAAGCCGGCATCCGAATTCCTAAAATATATGGGGCTCCAAGTGAAATTGACCGGCTTGTCATTGTAAAAGTAAACGAAGCCGCCAGAGGATATGAGCGGGCATTCTTTTTTGCAAACAGCGAAATGAGCTACTACAAAGAAGCCGGCGCACGCATCAAAAGCGGACATATTACGAGAGAAGCTTTGAATAAAGGCGTAATTGAAGAATATATTGTAGGCGCGCATATCAACTTAAATTTCTTTTATTCCCCTTTAAGCCGTGAAGTTGAACTTATGGGAACCGATACGAGAAGACAAACAAATCTTGACGGATTTTTGCGCCTGCCCGCCCATGAACAGGCTATGATAAGGAGATATATGGAGCCGAAAATAATCGAAACCGGTCATTATTCGGTAACAATGAAAGAATCTTTGATTGAAAAAGCTTTTGATTTGGGAGAAAAATTTGTAAAAACTTTAAAGAAGGTTGTGCCCCCGGGAATTATAGGACCTTTTGCGCTTCAGGGCGCAGTGGCAGCCGATGACGGCAAGGAGGATTTTGTAATTTTTGACGTAAGCATGAGGATTCCGGGATCTCCCGGCACCAAATTCACTCCATATTCCGGATATTTATACGGAGAATCCTTAAGTTATGGCGAAAGGATTGCAATGGAGATAAAAGAAGCCGTTGATCACGACCGCTTAAATGAACTTTTAACTTAATTCGATTTTAGAAAACACTTATGAAAGCACTTATTCTTGCCGCAGGCAGGAGCAAAAGAATGAAGCCAGTGGAAGACAAAAACTTTCTTAAGTTTTTGGGGAAGCCTTTGCTTCAGCACCAGCTGGAGATGTTAAAAACGGCCGGTTTTAGAGAAATAATCGTGATTGGCGGAAAACATAATTTGAGTAGAGTAAAGCAAATGTGCTTAAGCCTGCGAGGACTGAAAATCAAAGTCTGTGAGCAGAAGGATTTGGAATTGGGGATGTGCGGAGCTGTTCTTTCCGCAAAAAATTTGATTGGCAAAGAACCGATTTTGGTCTTAAGCAGTAATGATATTGTTGATATTAAAGCTTTTAAACTAATCAAAGAAGCGGTAGAGAAAGGAAAGGCTGAAAGTTATATTTTAGGCAAAAAAGTTTTAAAATATTTTCCCGGCGGTTATTTAAAGGTTGACCGTAAAGGATATATTCAAAATATAGTCGAAAAACCGCGGCAAGGCAGTGAGCCGAGCAATTTGGTAAATTTGGTTGTGCATGTCCATAAAAATCCTGAAAAACTGATTGAATATTTAAAGAAAACTGAAAGCGAGGGCGATGACCGCTACGAGCGGGCTTTGTGTTCAATGATAAAAGATGGCGTGCAAATGCAGGTTGTTCCATATGATGGATTTTGGCAGCCGATTAAATTTCCGTGGCACGTGCAAAGTGTGTTTCAATTTTTATTCGCATCGGCAAAGAAGGGCATCAGCAAATCCGCCGTGATTTCGAAAAATGCTGTAATAAACGGCGATGTAATTATCGGCGATCATGTGAAAATTTTTGACGGCGCTGTCGTGCAAGGTCCCTGCTATATCGGCGATTTTTCTGTCATTGCCACAAATTCATTGGTAAGAGAAAGCAATATCGGCGAAAACTGCGTAATAGGATTCAGCACCGAAGTCGCAAGAAGTTATTTGGGAAGCGATGTTTGGACTCATTCAAATTATATCGGTGACAGTGTTGTTGAAAATAATGTGTCGTTTGGAGCAGGAAGTGTTTTGGCAAACTTGCGTCTGGATGAAAAAAATATTTGCGTAAATTATGATGAGGGTTGGGTTGATACCGGTGCTTCAAAATTCGGCGCTATAATCGGCAGTAATACAAGAATCGGAGTAAACACAAGCATTATGCCCGGAGCAAGAATCGGCGGCGGCAGTTTTATAGGAGCAGGCATAACTATTTCCGGGAACATCTCTGAGAATAGTTTTGTACGCGGTATTTACGAGCTAAAAATCTCTAAAAATAAAGAAAATATCAAAAATATCAACCGTGACAATTTTAAAAAGAAACTTTAAATGGCAACAAAACTTTCAATAACGATTGTAAATTACAATCAAAAATATTTTCCAAGGCTTTGTATCGAAGCTTTAAAAAAAAGCAAAGTTAATTTTAATTTTGAAATTATTGTCTGCGATAATAATTCTGCTGACGAGAGTTTGGATTATCTGAAAAAAACTGAGAAAGAAGGCTTAATATGCCTTGTAAGACCGGGAAGGAATCTTGGTTATGGAGGCGGACATAATCTTGCCGCTAAAAAGGCTAAAGGCAAATACATATTGATTTTAAACACCGATATTACCGTAGAGCAAGATACTCTTCAAAAGCTTGTTGATTATTTGGAAGCTCATGGCGATACAGGCATTGTCGGGCCAAAACTTATGTACCATAATGGCGAAATCCAGCAGTCCTGCAGACGTCATTTTAAATTTTTCGATTTGTTTATAAAACGCAGTTTTTTGAAAAATATTTGGCCGTTTAAAAAGCGTTATCAAAAATATATTATGGCTGACTTCAACCACAAAAACACACAAATCGTGGATTTGATTACAGGCGCTTTTATGATGATGCCAAAAAGAATTTTCGATAAAATCGGCGGTTTTGATAAAAGATATTTTTTGTTTATGGAAGATTTTGATTTATGCAGGAAAGTTCAAAAAGCCGGATATAAGGTGGTTTATTATCCGGAAGCTATTGCCGTGCATTATCATAAAAGGTTGAGTGAAGGATCTTTCTTCAAGCTGATATTCAATAAAATCTCTTGGTATCACCTGGCGAGCGCGATTAAGTATTTTTGGAAATGGAGAGGGTAGCCAATCGCCTTATCACTTCCGGATACCACTTTTTTTCCAATGTCTGGACACGTTCCTTTAAGGTTTCCACAGTATCGTTTGGAAGAACCGGACACTTTTTCTGAAGTATAATTTTACCCGTATCAACTCCTTCCTCCACATAATGAATAGTCATTCCCGTTTCATGTTCTTTTGCCGCCAAAACCGCTTCATGTACATTTTTTCCAAAAAAATCTTTTCCGCAATATTTTGGAATAAGCGCCGGATGCACATTTATAATTTTATTCTTAAAAGTTCCAACAAATTTCCGTGTAAGTATCCGCATGTATCCGACAATCACTATCAAATCCACTCCGGCTTTTCCCAATATTTCCGCCATTTTCTGATCGAATTGTTCTTTTGTGCGATTTTTTGGATTTATAAATACAGTTTTATATCCCTGTTCTTTCGCTCTCTGTAATGCATAGCAATTTTTTTTAT
>MFXA01000053.1:0-10458 GCA_001787455.1 Candidatus Peregrinibacteria bacterium RIFCSPLOWO2_01_FULL_39_12
ATAAAAGCAACAAAACTTCAGACTGGATAAATGATAAAGTCCAGAAAATAAAAGATTTTAATTTAAGGGAAAAATTGAGAGAAATTGTCAATGGAATAAAAACTTCTACAAGTAAAACATCGGATCAGTTAGTTAAAAAATGGAACGAAATAAAAACTGAAATAGGAAAATTGAACAAAAAATTGAAAGATGCAATAGATGGAAAGATCAAAGAAAAACAAGCCGGATCGCGAAAAGTAGATGGAATAAAAGCGGAGGATGAGGTGTATATCTTAAGAACCAGCGGGACGATAGAAAAAGGGTGGGTTGTTAAGTTGCAAGTGGAAGACGGGATGATGGTATATAACCCGTCAAATGGATTAAGAAGGTTTGTTAAACACAATGAAGTTTGGACGGTTAAAAGCATAGAGACAAGGGCTGAAACAACTTCAGCTCAAATAGCTTTAGGTACTGAAATTTATGTAAGGAGAAGCAATGGAGGAATTGAAAGAGGATGGGTGGCTGAGAGCATGAACCCGGATGGAACATACAATTTAAGAAATATAGCCGAAACAAGATTAACAAGACGTGGAACTACAAAAGGAGAAGTTTTTACCATAGAAGAAATTGAAGGAAGAACTTACGAAAATCAAATGCGTAAAGAAGGAAAAGATAAAGAAGTCGCAAAAAAAGAACAAAAACCACCGACCAAACTTGAAGAAGTCAGAAGTATAGAAAATCTTTACAAGTGGCTGGGCGCACAAGGGGAGGAATTCAACGGATATGACGTTAAAGGTTTAAAAAAAGTAATTGAAAGATATGTAGCTGGTGGTGGCGAAATATCTCCGGAAGAAATAACAAAAAGAGGAGGGTTGAGAGAAAAAGTAATTGAATTGGTGGAATTAAAAAGGATGGAAGAAATAAGAAAACAAATCGCAAAGAAAAAAGTAAAAGTTAAAATTGAGCTAAATGGGAGAGTTGGAATAGAAGCAGCAAGGCAAACCGAAATTGATCAGGCTATTCGGCATTGGGAAGTGGCAAAGTCCGCCGACCAAGATTGGGGTCAAATTATTGGAAAAGGGCATACGGAAGCTTTTAGAAAAAGTTCACCACGTAAACTGGAAATGAATTTTAGAGACGGCACAAAAGTAACATTGCTTTTCCCTGGTAAATATCAGGGCAACGTTGCTGCAATACAAACACAAATAATAGAAATGGAAAAATGGATTCAACAAAAATTTGGAGAAAACGGCATAATGCCGGGGCATGAACTCACAATAACAATAATGGAAGACGTCCCGGGACAGAGGCCAATAAGAGGGCATGGCGGCAGTAACAACATATTGCTTAATGCCGGAAATTTAACAGATAGACAAAGATTCTTCGACACTTATTTGCACGAAAGAACACACAGCGTTTTGGGAGCCGCAAGTTTACATCCGTTTAACAGCGGAGTTGTAGAAGGTATAGCCAATTATATGGCGGCAGAAGGAGTTACAGAGTTGGGATTGGGAAAACCGGAAATTATGAAACGATCTGTTAATGAAGTATCAGAAAAAATTCTTAGTCTCGTGAAGGAGGGTAAAACATTCCAAGAAGCATTTTGGGAATATTTTGAAAAACATCATGAAAAAGATAATTATAGCTTAAACTATGAATACGGTCAGGCATTTGTAGAAGCGGTAATAAAACATTATAACGGAGATTTAAGCCAATTTCTAAAGATATACAGCCAATTAGGACAGGGACAGTATGAATACGCAGATTCCCAAAGTGTTTCATCACTACTAATGCGTGCAATGGAAAACACAGGGATAATAGATAATGATATTATAGCAATATTTCAGGAAACATCAGGAATAATAATACTGAAGGCATATAGAGGTACTGAATTAGTGGACGTTTTATTAATGGAAAATCCGCAAACCATTGAAGCTATACTGGGAGAGCAAGAATTGGAGACAATTTTCGGTCTAAAAGAAGCAACACTCAGCCAATTAATCGAACAGGTATTCAAGATAAAAAGACACATATTAGAAAATGCAAATGGAAGGAATCAGTCAAATGCGAGAAAGATTATCGAAATTTTGGAAAAGAAAATGTCAGCAAAAATGGTAAGGAAAGGAGCCGTTGGCGATACACAATATTATCATTAAAAAATAAAAAATATGAATCAAAATCAACAAAAAGAATTCGATCCCATACGTGCTTGTACAGACACACTATATTTAGATGGGAATACGGAAGCTGCTACACAATTTTCCGACGAACACTTAAGAATAGATGATATAAATTTCATCTGTTCATTACATATTAAAGGATCATTGGGGGTTAGGGTGGATCCGGAATTGTTGTTGGAAGCTTTAAATGGGAGTGAAACGTGTTGCATGGAAGTCCTATTTTATTTGGCCAGAGTACAAGTAGCAAAAATGGACGAACCACTGATTTTACTATCAAATAAAGAATTAGAAAAAAAAGAACAAGGGATGAAAAGAATGTACTGGCTTATACATGCATTGATAAAAACAGACACAAGCCGCGCAAAACTTTATTTAAGGGGCTTAAAGAACAAACAATTTATTACAGAAAATCCTTTGCTGAATCAGGCAGTGGGAACTATCAGCTAGTTTTTCAGAGAGTGAAAAACTCTTGTCTATGCCAAAAAGAACAAGTATCTTTGCCCTGCTATGCCAAATTACCACATCCAAACATACGGATGTCAGATGAATTATTCTGATACTGAAAGAATGGAGTCATATCTCCAGGCTTTGGGTTATAAAAAAACAAGCACATTCAAAACCGCCGATTTAATTCTGTTTAACACATGCTCTGTTCGCCAGCACGCGGAAGATCGCGTTACCGGACACATGCGTGAAATTGGCAAGATCAAGCGTAAAAAACCGAACCTTATTGTTGTCATTGCAGGATGTATGGTGCGCAAATCCAGTTCGCGCTATTCATCAAAAAGAGATAAATTATTCAATGCGATGAATGAACTGGATATCGCGTTGCGCACTGAAGAATTGCCACGCCTCGCCGGTTTAGCGCGTGAAATAAATCCAAAAATAAAAATTCCGGAAATCAAAGAAGAATCTTTGGAGGATTATTTTTGCATTACGCCAACCCATACTTCTCATCAATCAAAAGCGCAGGCGTTTATCGCCATCTCCAACGGATGCGACAAATTTTGCACTTACTGCATTGTCCCGTACAGCCGCGGCCGCGAAAAAAGCCGTGACATCAACGATATTCTTATGGAAGCGAATGAATTGGTGGAAAATGGCTGCAAGGAAATAACTTTAATTGGTCAAACTGTAAATTCTTACGGATTAAGCAAATATGATAAAGAAAAACAATTTTTTAAGGATTTAAAACGGAAATATCCAAAAAAGGAACCGTTTGTATATTTACTGGAAGAACTTGATAAATTACACGCAAAAGGATTGCAAAGAGTCCGCTTCACTTCGTCTCACCCAAAAGACATGTCCGATCAGTTGATTAAAGCTATGGCAAAATTAAAAACGCAAATGCCGTATCTGCATCTGCCGCTTCAATCAGGCGATAATAGCACTTTAAAGCGCATGAATCGTACTTACACAACAGCGCAATACCGCAAAATTATTCAAAAACTCCGCAAGACGATTCCGGATATTTCCATTTCAACGGATATTATAGTTGGCTTCTGTGGTGAAACAGACAAAGAATTCAAAAATACCTGCAAGTTTTTTGACGAAATGGATTTTGAACATGCATATCTTGCGCAATATTCTAAGCGTGCAGGAACTACTGCGGCACGTTTTATAAAAGATGATGTACCGGAAAAAGTAAAAAATGAACGCTGGCATAATCTTAACGACATTTTGCTGCGCAAAAAATCCAAAAAAGCCCACGAGCGATTTCTTGGCAAAACGGTTAACGTTCTTGTTGAAAACCAAAAAGGCAAAACTTGTTTTGGGAGAAGCGAACATTTCAAAATTGTTCAATTTAAATCGGGTAGAAGACTTTTAGGTCAAATAGTCACTGTGAAAATTACCAAAGCTAAAGAGTGGATTTTGGAAGGGGAGTTGGCTTAAGTGATTATGCAAACTTCTTCAAAAATCCATCAGGAGTATAACCTTGCCAAGAGTTTTGCAGTAATTTTTTATCCCAACTGATCAAAATTGATTTATTGATAAAAGCCGAAGCCGCAATTATGGCATCAGATGTTTTTAATTCATTGAAGAATGGAAATTCCTTGAACATGTTGAAAAAACTCATATCAAGATCAAAATATTTTATAGACTCGGAGTTCAAAAAACTCTGAAATTTATTGTATTCGTGATGATTTTCAAATATTCCAGTCCGTCGTAACGTATGAAAAGCTTCTAGTAAAACTATCATAGGCACAAGCAAAATAATTTTTTTTTGATCAGCAAAATTCATCAGTTTTTTTGAAGCCTCAAAATGGGATTCACTAACAGAGAAAAATGAAACTAAAAAACTCGAATCTAATGTGACATGTTCAATCATCATATCCACGATCTTTACGGATTAATTTTACGGCATCAAATTTCTTACCACCCTTAGCTTTAAAAGCATATTTATCCCAATCTTTTAGCCATTCCTTCATTGTTTTCGGGAAATTATATTGCTTATCAGTCAATCTATCGCCAAAAGGCTTTGAATAAAATTTTATGGGTGTCAAATTTGCTAATGGCTTTGAACGGTAAATTACTACAAAGTTAATCCCATCATCCAGGTCTTTTTTTACTTTTGGAAAATTCATTCTTAATTCTTTTACGGATATTGTTTTTATCATAAGATTTAAAGTTAAACTTTAGATTATCTTAAGTTTAACATAAACCTGTCAGAATTGCAAAAGTTAAACACCAAAACTGCCCCGACTCTACCAGCCAAAGTTAAAATTTTCTTAAAATAATTTGAAACTCGCTTGCATCGATAATAGTTTTATTGCAGATTCTCCAAATAGCATTTTTCGCAATATACAGTCTCCGGACGATTGGGATTATATGTTGTATGAATTTTTTTATTGCACTTGGCGCATGATCGTTCCCAAAGCTTGAAAGGATTTCTTTTAGAAGATCTTTCTTTATATCTGCAGTCGGGGCAAAAAGTGGGAGGTGGAATTGCAATTTTTTTATAAAAAACTAAATCCTTATCGGTGATTTCGTAAGTTTGATTGCAGTTTTTGCAGATTTTATTCGACATGAGTATCCTTGCTTATGTTCGGACCGGTCCGAACCTGTAAAGCTATTTACCAACCACAGCCTTAATTCTCCTTATCCCGCTCGAACATGCCTCCTCTTTCAAAATCTTAAAATTTTTAAGCTCGCTGGTATTTTTCACATGCGGTCCGCCACAAATTTCCATACTGAAAACAGTATCTTTTGATGAATCTCCAATTGCATAAACCTTTACTTTATCTCCATATTTTGACTCAAACAGGCCGATTGCACCTTTTTTCTTAGCTTCGGCGACAGTCATTTCTTCAAAACTGACGGGCAATGCCGCTTTAATTTGATCATTTACAATTTTTTCAACTTTTATCTTTTGCTCATCGGTCATTTTTTCGGGATGAGAAAAATCAAAACGCAGCCGCTCGTTAGTAATATTTGAACCTTTTTGCTCAACATGATTTCCCAACACATTTCTTAAAGCCTGATGTAAAAGATGAGTGGCGGTATGCAATTTTGTCACTTCTACACTATGGTCGGCCAATCCGCCGGCAAACTTTTTTTCCGCACCGGCGCGGGATAATTCCTGATGTTTTTTGAAACAAATTTCAAATTGCTCCATGATTGATTTTTTTTGGGAAGCATTACGAATCAATCCCAATGCTTCCAATTCTTCAATGGTCATTTCAGGCGGAAATCCGTAAGTTGCAAATAATTCAAAACAAAAATTATCCGAAATAGAAGATATATTTTTATGTAAAACCGCAAGCCCCTTATTCAAAGTTTTGCTGAACTGAGCTTCTTCTTTACTCATTTCTTCAAAAATCTTTTCTTGATTATCGGCTAGTTCCGTATAGAAATCGCTATAATTTTTTATGATAATGCCTGCAATTTTCCTCGTAAACTCAAGCTCAATGCCAAGCCGCCTCGCATGGCGCACAGCCCTGCGTATTAAGCGTCGGACAATATATCCCTGATCTATATTTGAAGGGACTGCTCCACAAGGATCACCGATAATAAAAGTTGCAGCTCGCAAATGATCGGCGATTATATGCTCCGCTTTTTCCTGTTCGGGATTTGGATTTGCATAGCCGGCAAGCAGACGAATTTCGTTTATAACATCAGTAAATAGATCGGTTTCAAAAGGCGATTTTACTCCGTTTAATATTGAAAAAACTCTTTCAAACCCCATTCCCGTATCAACATTTCGCTGTTTTAGGGGCTCAAAAGTTCCATCATCTTTTCTGTTATATTGCATAAAAACATCATTCCAAATTTCCACCCATCCCTTTGTTTTCGGATCAAATTTCTCGGGTGCTTCTTCATCTCCGGTCCAATAAAACATCTCCGTATCCGGACCGCAAGGACCGGTTTTCCCCGCAGGCCCCCACCAATTATCTTTTTTCGGCAAAAAAGCGATGCGTTCATCCGGAATACCAAAACTTTTCCATATTTTTGCGGATTCGATATCGCGGGGAGCATCGTCATCTCCTATAAAACAGGAAACAGCCAATTTCTTTACAGCAAGCCCAAGCCCCCCATCTTCATTACTTTTAGTTAAAAACTCATAACTCATTTTAATGGCTTCTTCTTTAAAATAATCGCCTAGCGACCAATTGCCGAGCATCTCAAAAAATGTAAGATGGACATCATCGCCGACTTCATCAATATCATCTGTACGCACGCATTTTTGTACATCAACAATCCTTTTTCCGGACGGATGAGGCTCTCCGATCAAAAAAGGCACAAGTGGATGCATCCCTGCAGTCGTAAAAAGCACGGTCGGATCATTCTCGGGAATCAGTGAAGATCCTTTTATTTCCTTGTGATTATGCTGTTTTGCGAAGAAATCTATGTATAAGCGCCTTAACTCGTTTGCGATCATAAACTTTTAAAGTTAAATAAAACGGGCTTATTCTACGAGAAATTTCGCCAACTGGCAACACCCCGCCGCAGACCATAACCACTTTCCTTTTCATCCAAAAACAAATTGGTATATGATATGCACGGTTAAAATTAAAATACGGTTTTATGGGTAAAAAATCCGGTGCAAAAAAAAAGAAACAACAGTCGAAAGTTCAGCAACAGGAAGTGAAAAAAGAAAGTATTTTAAAAAAGTTTTTTTCGAGCTTACACAGTTCAAAAACAGAAGAAAAAACCCCGCCGGTTTTAGAGAAGAAAGACTCTTCCAAAAAATTCCAAAAAGTTAAAAAAATAGTAAAGGAAATAAACAGAAAAGCGCTTTTCGGAGGAGTTTTAACGATAATTATGCTTGTTATTCTCGTATCCGTAGGATATTTGCTTTTCCAAAAAGCTTTTCGAGCACAGCCGATAGCAAAACTGCTCCCCGAGGATGATGTAATTTTGGTTTTGGAAATCAACACAAACTTTGATCACAATCAATTGCTGAAAACATTCGGATTATTAAAAAATCATCCGCAGTATTCAAAGGAAAAATTGATAGAGAAAATTGAAAATCAATTTATTGTCGATTATGAAAGCGATTTGAAAAGTTGGTTTGGGAGAGCGGCGGGAGTGGTGGTTTTAAATTCCAGAAAAGATAAAGAAAAATTAAATATCGCTTATTTTGCAGAGGTAATAAGTCAGGAAAAATTAGATGAATTTTTGATTAGACGCAACGCGAAAAAGGAAGATTACAAAAATTTTTCAATGTACGAAATGGACGGTCCTGTATATATGACGCTTGTCGAAAATTATGTATTTGTAAGCAAGGGAAAAGAAGTAAACTATGAATTAGTGGATTCTCAAGCCCAAACAAGACTGTATGAGTCGAAAGAATATAGGAAAATAGATAATAAACTGCCTTTAAACAAATCGGCGTTTCTTTATATGGACTTTAGAAAAATCAATAATAGCTTTTTTAAACATTTTTCATTTTTGGGCGAGCAGGGATTATCAACGGAAATTTTAAAACCGTTCTTGAAAACTTTTACCTCGGAAGGAATCGCATTAGTCGCAATGGATAACAATTTTGCGCTTCAAAGTTTTTTAAGTTTGGACGAGAAAATAGCGGAAAATAATTCATACACGGCATTTGAAAATAAATATTCCGCAGACTTAACAGCTTATATGCCTGAAAATGTGCTTTTATTCTGGGGGGCTGAAAATCTTGAATTCCAGTTAAACAAAATTTTGCACATATTATCCGGTGGAGACGAAGCGGTATCGAAAATATTCATAAGTATTTTAGAAAATTATACAAAAAAATATTTTGGAAACGATATCAGTTTTTCATCGGAAGTTTTACCTTTGCTCCAAAACGAGTTTGCATTTGTTATTGAAAAAAATAAGGAAGGGAAAAATATTTACAAGGCGATAATAGAGCTGAAAGATAAGCAAAAGGACACGATAAGCTTGCATCAAATCGCAAGTAATTTCACGTCAATAGGCGCAATTTTTAAGCCAAAAGTGGTTGAGCGTAAGCTGGAAGATGGAACAGTAGGCAAGGAAATTATTGCAATACCGGAAGAGATAGTAAAAAGTGAAAGCATATACGGCGATACTGCTATATATGAACTGAAAATCGGTAACCAGAATTGGGGAATTTATTACACGATAATTGATGATGTGGCAGTCATAGCAAATAATTTTGACGGGGTTGCTTCTTCCATAGATATAGTGCAAAAGAAAAAAACGAGTCTTAAGGTTTCACAGATTTTTGCGACAGTAATCGAGCCGGTTTTAAAAAGCTCGGATGAAGTATCATACATAAATACGGAGAAGTTAATTCCGACAATATTTAAAGATAAAAAAATACCGGAAGTCCTAAATTTAATAGGATTTTTAAGCTCGGGCAGAAACTATTTTGACGATGGAATAGTCACAATAAATTATATCCATATTAAGTAATATGGAAAAAACTCTCAAGGATTTAAAAATAGACCCAAATGCGGAAAAAATTAACCTTGGCGCAAATTTTCAAAATAAAAAAAATAAGCCGCTTCGCGATCAGAAAATAAAAAAAAGAAACAAAAATATCATCTATAAAGAACAAAAAGAAATTCAGCAAATACAAGATTTGCACTTCGGTGATAAGCCTAATTACATCTATATAAAAGGAAAATCTTTCAATCCGCCTAAATCTCTCGGGAATATTTTAAAAATAGGGATATCGGGATTTATAATACTTATTTTAATCAACATGGTTTCCGTATATTACACGGGGAAAAAACTCGAAAAAAACATATCCGCGCAAGCATACGAAGGATATATGTTTTTGCTGGATGCGGGCAAACAGGCCACAAAAATCCAGTTTGATGACGCTTTAAGCACATTTGATAAAGCTTTGAGTAATTTTTCCGAAGCGGAAGAAAATCTTTGGTTTATCAGCACGGACAAAACTTTTTACGCAGATGAAAGCAATATAAATAATGCTGCGAAAGCGCTTCTTACCGGAGGAAAATATTTTGCGGTCTCAGGAAAATATTTTCTGGAAGCAATGGAGGAATTTAATAAAATTCCGCTGTATTTTGTGTCGAAAAATAAAAATAAAACTTCTAACAGTGTTTCTATCACTGATACTATCCAATCGGGACTTGAGAAAACAAATTTAGCCATTGAGGAAATTTCTCTCGCCGCCGATAAAATTACAAATATTGACGAGAAGTCACTCCCTGTGGAAATAAGGGCGCGCACAGCATTTGCAAAGAAAAAAGTTGCCGAAGTAAGTGATCTTTTAAACGCAACCGCCAAACATTTTCCGGCAATACTAAAATTGCTTGGGAACAAAAAACCTCATAGATATCTGATTCTTCTGCAAAATAACAATGAAATAAGACCGAGCGGCGGATTTATCGGAAGTTACGTGATTATGGACATAAATGAAGGGTATATAGAGAAATTGGAAGTGAAAGATGTATATGACATTGATGGCGCCTATAAGGGAGTTATTGAACCGCCGGAAGAAATAAAGTTATTTACGCCAAATTGGCGTTTTAGAGACAGTAATTATTCGTCGGATTTTTCAATATCGGGGAACAAAGCCAAGTGGTTTTTACAGGAAGAAGGTGGTGAAACCGTTGATACGGTTATTGCAATAAATCAGGGGCTTTTAAGAGACCTGCTGGAAATTACAGGTCCGATTCAAGTTGGAAATTTCGGGAAATTAAATTCGGAAAATTATAATTTACTCTTAAGTTATATTATAGAAGGAAAAATTTGGGGGGCGGATGATCCAAAACATATTCTGAAGGTCTTTGTCCCTGCTTTTAAAGAAGCTATTTTGAAAGAAGAAAATATAAGCAAAGTAGCTTCGAAACTTTACAGGGCAATTCAGCAAAAACAT
>MFXA01000053.1:10482-11703 GCA_001787455.1 Candidatus Peregrinibacteria bacterium RIFCSPLOWO2_01_FULL_39_12
GAAATCCAGAATTTATTTGAAACGTTTGGAATAAGCGGGAAAGTTTATGAGAATGCGGAAGATGAGGATTATTTAAGCGTGATCAATATATCGGTGGGATGGAACAAATCCGATCAGTTTATTGAAGAAAATATCACTCATAATACTTATGTGGATAAAAATGGAGGGCTGACAGATGAAATAACAATAAAACGCACTCATCTGTGGAATGACAATATATATAAAAGATGGAAAAATATCCTTAATGAATATGGTTTTTATGAAATACAGGATTCTTTGATAGATATTCTGGGACGTGGGAATAATAAAGTGTTGACGCGTATATATGTGCCTGCGGGGAGCATATTGCTTGAGTCAAACGGATCGGATATCCAAACAAAATATGATTCTGAACTGAAAAAAACTTACTTTTTTTTGACGACGGAAACCATGTCACAAAAAAAATCGGAAATAAAAATAAAATATCGCCTGCCGTTTGAGCTTGGCTTAAATGAAACACCCGACACTTATAAATTGATTATAGAAAAACAGCCGGGAAGCCGTGGAAGTATTTTTACGAAAACATTGCACTTAAGCGAAGAAGTTGAAATTATGTCCGTATATCCGGAAGAAGCTTTAACAGAGGACGACTCAAACGTAACATTCGCAACAAACTTGGTTTACGATAAATATTTTTCATCCGCATTATTTTCTTCCAAACATTTTTTCCAGTTCATCCAGCGTTAGAGAGATCATTGTCGGACGACCATGAGGGCATGTGTAAGGCCTTTTCAGCTTTTCAAGCTGGATAATTAAACTTTGCATTTCATCCGGCGTAAGTTTTTTGCCGAACTTAATAGCGCTTCTGCACGCCATATAAGTAAGGATAATTTCAGTGTTTCCCTGAATTTTAGAAGGTTGTTTTTGGTTACTTATATCATCTAAAACGCTTTTGATTATTTGATCGGTGTCTTCTTTGGCAAGAAAAGCCGGCACGGCATGAACAACAAATGTATTACCGCCAAATTCTTCAATTTCAAATCCAAGTTTTTCAAAAATTCCTTTGTTATCTTCGAGCAAAACAATTTCATCGGAGCTCAACTCAATCTGAAAAGGGACAAGAAGAGGCTGAACAGACTTTTCCTGATTTTCAAATTGATCCATAAGCTGTTCGTACCGGATCCTTTCGTGTGCGGCATGCTGATCAATCAAAACAAGACCGTTCGCATCTTCTGCAACGAT
>MFXA01000053.1:11734-18386 GCA_001787455.1 Candidatus Peregrinibacteria bacterium RIFCSPLOWO2_01_FULL_39_12
ATTCCGGTTTTTTCTGTGATTTCATTTAAATTTCTTAACTCACGATCCGCCCAAATACTTTTTGAAAGAATTTCTTGTGAAAATTTAATGGCATCCTGCACGTTGCCGCCGTGCGCACTTGAACCGCTAGCATCTTTAAACCCCGCTTTATAATGGCTTGATTCGGTAAAACCTTTCGGCATTAGTACACACTTCCCTAAAGAGGTTTTAACACAGCCGTACATAATCTCCGACAATCTTTGCTGGTCTTCAAAACGCACTTCCAATTTTCGCGGATGAACATTTACATCAACCAAAGCCGGATCAATTTTAATATTGATCATAAACACGGGCTTTTTATCTTCCATCAGCAGAGAGTGATAAGCGGACTTAATTATATTTGCCAAAAGAAAATTCTGAACACATCGTCCGTTTACAAAAAAATACTGATGTTGGCTTGTAGCTCGGCTAAGTAAAGGCTTCCCGATAAAGCCGTCTATCGAAAATTCACTCCCGCCATAAAATATGGGAATCATTGCGTCGGCGGTTGATTTGCCGAAAATATCGGAAATTCTTGAAATAAAATTGGTTGTTTTCGGTAAATCAAAAATAATTTTTTCATTATGAGCCAACTTAAATGAAATATTAGGATTTGCCAAAGCCAAGCTTGAAACAAGAGAGCTGATATGGCTTAATTCGGTACTGTCCTGCTTTAAATATTTTTGTCTTACGGGGGTGTTAAAAAACAAATTAAACACTTCCACCTGTGTGCCCGGGCTCATTCCAGCATCTTTAACCATTAAGATTTCACCGCCGTTTACGTCAATTTGGCTTCCAGAAACCTCAGTCTTTTTGCGGCTTTTTATGGTGAGTTTTGATATTGAGACAATGCTTGGAAGAGCTTCGCCGCGGAATCCCATTGTTTTAATTTTCCATAAATCCGCTTCTTCGCAGATTTTGCTTGTAGCATGTCTTTCAATCGAAAGTTCAAGATCTTCGCGCAGCATGCCGCATCCGTTATCACTCACTTTTATAAAAGTTTTTCCGCCGTTTTTTACCTCTATAATAATATTGTCAGCCCCTGCATCTATGCTGTTTTCCACAAGTTCTTTTACTACACTTCCGGGTCTTTCAATAACTTCGCCTGCCGCAATTTGGTTGATTAGATTTTCTGATAAAATTTTTATTGAGGCCATTTTATTGATTTTAAAATTTTTGTATCGCTTGCAAAGGAGTCATATCGCCATCACGAGAGGCAATTTTCCCATGTTCGCGATTTCCACCATTTCCAAATAAATCAATTTGATCTGGATTTACACGGTCTTTTTTTATGTGCCTGTTTTCCAATTCTTTAAGAACACCCCTCGCCCTGCTTACAACATTTACGGGCAATCCCGCCAATTTTGCGACTTCAATTCCATAACTTTTATCTACGCCTCCATCTACAACTTTATATAAAAACACAACTCCCTCACTTTCGTTTTCCTTTACAGCCACACTTAAATTTACCGCATTGGGAAGCTTTTCCGCCAATTCAATCAACTCGTGATAATGAGTCGCGAACAAAGTTTTTGCCTTCACGCTATCATGCACAAATTCCATTATCGCCCACGCAATACTTACTCCGTCATAAGTGGAAGTGCCGCGTCCGACTTCATCAAAAATAATCAAACTTTTATCAGTCGCTTGATTAAGAATAAAAGCCGCCTCATTCATTTCAACCATAAAAGTGCTTTCCCCGGCTGTTAAATTATCGTTTGCTCCTACACGCGTAAAAATTCTATCAACAAGCCCAAGCTTACAACTTCCAGCCGGCACATAACTGCCTATTTGAGCCATCAAAACAATCAAGGCGACCTGTCTCAGATAAGTGGATTTTCCTCCCATATTCGGTCCGGTAATAAGCAAAAATCGCTTGTCATTATCAAATACGCAGTCATTCGGCACAAAATCCCCGGAAAAAGTAAGTTGTTCGATTACAGGATGCCTGCCGTTTTTAATTTCCAGCACGCCCTCATCTAAAATCTTAGGCTTACAGTAATTATTTTTCATAGCGGTATAAGCAAGTGCGGCCAACACATCCAATTCCGCAATCACGCGCGCATTCGTTTGAATTTTTATTATCTCTTTGACCACTTCAATTCGCACGCCATAAAACAATTCATATTCCAGCTCTTTAATTTTTGCTTCCGCATTTAAAACTTTTTCCTCATATTCTTTCAGTTCCGGAGTAATAAAACGCTCGGCATTAACCAAGGTTTGTTTACGAATATAATCTTCAGGGACACTGCCTAAATTAGTCTTACTTATTTCAATATAATATCCAAAAACACTATTAAATCTGATTTTTAAAGAATTGATACCAGTCCGCGCGATTTCTTTTTTCTGCAAATCCGTAATAAAAGTTTTTCCTTCCGTGCTTATCGACAATAATTCATCCAATTCTTGATTGTAGCCATTTTTTATCATTCCTCCTTCACGCACAATCAAAGGCGGTTCTTCGACAATCGCTCTCTCTATCAACGCGACCAAATTCTCCAGCCCATCAAGCTGCTTATCATAGTCACTAAAGACATTACCAATCAAATTTTTTAATGCGGGAATTATTTTTAAAGATTCTTGCATCGCAATTAAATCACGCGCATTTCCGGTTCCCAAACTTAGCCGGCTCAAAAGTCGCTCGATATCAAAAATTTTACCCAAAGTTTCCCTTACATCCCTAAGTAAACTGGAATTTCCAACAAAAATCTCCACATTATTCAAACGTTGCTCAATCACCGACTTGTTTAAAAGGGGATGAATAAGCCAATTTTTCAATAATCTTCCGCCCATTGCACTCACGGTTTGATCCAAAACGGAAATAAGGCTGCCATCTCGCCCTCCATCCTTCCCTGCATAAAAAAGTTCAAGATTTTTAATAAGAGCCTGATCCATCGGCATAAATTCCGAAATTTTGTAGTACGATATTTTTTGAATATGTTTTAGATCAGTTTTTTGTGTTTCACGTAAATATTCAAACAGCATGCCGGAAGATGAAATCGCCAATTTCTTGTTATCCAAGCCAAATCCTTGAAGCGACTTCACCTGAAAATAGTTTTTAAGATCGCTTTCCGGCTCTTTAAAATAATCATAAGGAAAAACATGCAGGTATTTAACTTTTGCAAATATCAGATTTAAAACTTTGTCATCCAGCAACCCGCTATCCAAAATACATTCTGTGGGGGAAATTCTCATCATCTCCGATTCCAGATTTTTATAACTGTTAATTTCGGTAACTTTAAATTCGCCTGTAGTGACATCGGAATAGGCAAATCCAAAAGAGTCGCCGTTTTTCACAACACAGCTGACGTAATTATTGGCTTTTTGTTCGAGAATATTTTCGTCAAAAGTAGTCCCGGGAGTAACAACGCGCATAACTTCCCGCTCAACAATTCCTTTGCCGTCAGGCTCGGTCATTTGATCGCAAATTGCAATTTTTTTCCCTGCGCGAGTTAATTTCGCAAGATAGTTATCAACCGCATGATAAGGAATTCCGCACATAGGAGCGTTATTATCTGTCCCTTTATTTCTGGAAGTTAAAGTGATTTGCAAAATTTTGGAAGCCTCAATTGCATCTTCAAAAAACATCTCATAAAAATCCCCAAGCCTGTACATCAAGATACAGTCTTTATACTTTTCTTTTATCTGTTTATACTGCGCCATCATCGGCGTTAGTCTAATCATTACTCAATATTTAAAACTCTTTGGAGCACAATTCTAACATAATTTCTCAAGTAAACAAATCGTCCTATTGACTGTGTATTTTTTCGTATTATAATCTTCCCCTAATAAACTAACATGGCATTAGCAGATATATTTGAATCAGGAAGAAGGCAAGAAGAGCTTTGCCAACATATAGACAACCTTTATCAGAATGCTCGTAGAGGAATTTTTATAGGTTCACACGGGCAAGATTTTAGAACAGAAATTAAATATGGATCGGGATCAAACCTGTTATTACAGGCTAACGGGCGTAAATCACTTCTTAGTGAGTGGATGGAAATACGTAAACTTACATTTGATCAACTTCAATGGTGTTTGGACAATCCAGAAAAAGCACCTCCTCTTCCGGAAAGTTTAGAAACTGAATTGGCAGATATTCAAATGTTAAAAGAAGTAATGGTAAGAAAAAGAACTATTATGGATGTTAGTATAAATCCTGTATTTAAGTATCCGCATATAATGTTTGAATTTAGTCTTAAGGGAAAAGTTTATGTCTCTTTATGGTTGAGAATAGGAAGAACTGGATTAAATAATGGAAACTGCTTCATCATTATTGATGAAATGCAGGGAGCAAAAACAGAGAAAGATTATTACGGGAGATTAGAAAAAAGAATCGGAATACACCCCTTTAGTTTAGCAATTTTATCTTTAATACAAGCTGTACAACAATTAAGAAATCATCAATGGAAAATTGTCAGGGATTACGGAATTGGATTTTTTCCAAAATTAACTGCTGAAATATATTTTGATAGTAATGAGGCTATAGATCCTTCTACCGGAAAACCTTTAAGTATCGGAGTAGATAATAAAAATGCATGGGAAGGATACAGTGTAACAAGAAGTCCACTTTATGGATTGAAAGAAGAAAATAAAACTATAAGAAAAGAATCAAGAAAACTCGCTGGGGCAGAGGAAATTTAATAAACTGTTTCAAGGTAACACTTCTCGCAACAGACGCGCAGCGAAGCGGAGTGTCCATTTACTGTGTCCGGCTTATAAGCCGTTTTTATCTCCACTCCACATTTTCCGCACTTTCTGTCGAAAAGTTCGTATGGAAGCCTTTTGGCTAATCGGGCTTTATGCCTTTCTATAAAATGCTTTCTTGGGATGGGGAGCTTCATTAAGCGATAAAATTTAAGTTCTGCCGGAGTGATTTTATAATTTCTTCCGCTTATTTCACATGACAAAATTTCATTGCAAATACTGTCGGGAACATCTTTAATATCAACAGGAGGGACGTAAGAAGTGGGCTGAAATTCCGATTTATCTTCATCTCTAAAGCGGTAACCTCTTTTTAATACTTCTTCCTTGGTAAATGGAAAATAATCGTAAGCGACACTCTCATTATACGCAAATGGGGAAATATTTACGGGAAAAAATTCGCCGAATTCGCCTCCTTCTTTCATCATCGCCACCAATCTGTCTTTTAATTCAAAATACTCATCTTTTGAATATTGTTTATTTAAGATGCAATACTCCCTGTTTTTTATCGCCACGCATCCGAAACAGTGTTTACAGTTTGTAACATAATCGCAGTACCAAATGTCATGACAACCGTAAGGAAAAGCGCAAAACAGCGCAGTATGATTCCTATAATTCCCCAAATATTCGTAACACAATTCATTTTCCTCGGTGTAATTCATATCATAGCAATCTTTATTATCAACTGTTTGGATGTTATAGTTACAATCCTCATTTCGGCTTATGGAAAAACAATCGGAACAATTTTTACAGTTAAAAATATAATTGCCGGTCACATTTTCACAGTTCAAAGCCATCATTGCCTGCCGTGGAGATTTTAATTTCAGTTCCTCCAGTTTTTTTTCGGTTTCAAGAACTTTCGCCTCATCGCAAAACGAAAATCCCGCCATGGATTTATCATAATCGACTTTTGAATATTGCTGATTGAAAATACAATATTGTTTTTTTCTTAATGCCGCACAGCCGAAACAATTGCGGCATCCTTTTAAATCATAAGAAAAATAAGTATCACTGCATTCATAACAATCCTGAAGATAAGCGCAGTGATAAAGACTTTCCCCATCAATACATTCGTAGCAAAATTCAGATTTTCTTATCAAAAAACAATCAACACAGCTTTTTGAATAATAAGGATTTCCGTACATGCAGTCTTCTATAAAAATTGAACCGAAACATAAGTAGGAATTTTTTACATCGCCCACATAATTGCAAAAATCGGCATTTTCAGCGTTGGTGAAAACGGCAAGAGCGGGGCGCGGAACGCTTTTTTGCAGTTCATGAAATTGTTCAAAAAAAGGCTTGTTAAAATCTATGGCAATCCCATAATTCATCGGATCCCATTTGTCGCTTAACCACTCGTCTTTTGTGTAAACTGGGCAGGCGGAATCGCCGTGATAAGCTGAAATTATATTATCTCCCGAAAAAGAAGATTTTCTTCTGTATAGATTTCTTTCGTTTCTTATAGCCATCCTTCTTCGCACACGTTCGCGCGGGCAAAGTGTAGGTTCCGGAACACCTAACTTTTTGTAAAAAGCCATGTCCTTATCACTAATCTCAAATTGAACGCCGCTTACTAGACAGGTTTTTATCATGAGTAAATTTTAAACTATATTTTTCCACCAACATGAAAGACAATAAACTATAAATTTGCTATCTGCGGGATAAGTGCTTATTAAAGTTTGCTTGCATGAGTCACAGGTTCTTTTATACATTTTTCGCTCATTTCTCAATCTAGCTCTTTGATTATATCGGCAATCCGGACAATAAATCGGAAACATAATATCATATTTTTTGTAGAAGGCGATTTCCGCATCGCATAGGTTGAAATTTCCCGAACATAACTCGCATTTTCTTACCCTTACATCATCTCTGATTTCTATTTTTTTACTTGGCAAATCCTTGTAAAGCAAATCATAAAGTGTGTATATGC
>MFXA01000054.1:0-2659 GCA_001787455.1 Candidatus Peregrinibacteria bacterium RIFCSPLOWO2_01_FULL_39_12
TTTCTCCACATGAGATTGAGGCGGAGGAGTTATATTTACTCCCGTACCTCCCTGAAATTTTTCTTCAAGCGTAAGCACCGAATTTCTTGCGACCGTTAAACTTGGATTAAATGCTTTTAGATTTTTTCCTTTTCCAAGAACCGTTGCAGTGATTTCGATCCATCCGGAAATTTTTTGCCATTTCAGTTTATTTTTAACAACTCTCACCCTATCCGTATAAATAAATTGTTCGAACATTAAATATTCAGGCTTATTGGTGGGCATTTCAACAATATTTCCCTGTTCTTTGCCAAGTGTGAATTTTGGAATTGCCGGCAGGCGGTTTTTTATAAATTCCAGATAAATCGCTAATTCTTTCGGATTTTTCATCCTTACTATCCCCGTTGAACAGCCGTCGTCCGGCGGTTTTACAATGATAGACGCGCTTTCAATTTCGTATTTTATCTTTTTCCAGAATTTATTTAATCCAGCTTTATTCATTTTAAGCAATTCGTCTGTTTTCCCGAGATATTTTTTAGGAACGTATATCCCCTGCTTTTCCAAATTTTGAAGTCTTAGTCCTGTTTTATACTTATCAATGCAAAGTTTCGAAGCATAACTTCCCGAGCCGTTGAAAGGTTTTTTGGCTTTCTCAAGTATTTTTTGCAGCGTGCCGTTTTCCCCGATGCCGCCATGCAGTCCGATAAATATATATTTTGAATTTTTAATAAATTTTTCAATAGTCATCTTTTCCGGTATAAAAAGCTCCTCGTTCATGTGACCGGGATAGAAGGTTGTTCGCTTCGCGAACGTTTCTTTATTAGCAAGCCCTTTGGGCTCGCTTATAGAAAGTTTTTTAAGTATATCTTCCCTCAAAGGTTTCAATCTTTTTTCAGCTCCCTTTGCCTTTTTACACATTTCACTTATCTCCTCAACAGTATGATTAAGGGTTTTTGAATATGGCAACCTCCACACCGTTTTGTCATCAATGTCCAACAAGTACGGATGAGGTTCGTATTTGGAAGATTTTCGCAATTTAAGCCAGGTGTTTGTTCCGGTCATTAAGGAAACTTGTTTTTCTGATGTTTTTCCTCCGAAAATTATGTTTATTCTCTGTTTTTTTGATTTGGTTTTCGGCGGGATGTCCGGAAAATTTAGGTTGTACCGTTTGCACGCGTTTCTTGCGATATAATGCAAAAGATCGCTGTGGCTAAATCCAATTTGCGCGGACTGTAAAAATAAAAAGCTGTTCTGCTCCATCCCGCTGATCGGATTAAAATCAGAAAACCAAAGATTTCCGTTCGGCAATAACCAGCCGTCAAATCTTGCAAAATCGCGCATCCCCAATACTTTAAACAACTGTTCCGCCTGTATTTGTATTTTTTTAATTATTTTATCCGTGAATCTTGGCGGACAATGATAAATAACTTGTCTCGTAGCCAAATATTTTTTTCGGAAGTCGAAAATTTGATTTTGGGAATAATCCGTTTCAATTTCAGTAGGGAAAAGCGCAACAGGCATGCCAAAACGGTTTTCAAGGATTATCACCGTAAACTCGATCCCTTTGCAAAACGGCTCAACAACTATTCTTGTGTCCATTCTTTTTTTGAAAATGGTACGGGCGGCAGTTATCGCGTCTTCTACCGTAGAAACTGAATGTACACCGATACTCGAACCGCCTGTCGCCGGTTTTACTATCGCTCTTTCAAGATTATGTTTACTAAAAAAATCTCTGAGAATTTGTTTATGTTTACTTGGTTCGTGGATTTTAAGGACGGTTGATGGCAGTGCAAAAAAGCCGTGCTGTTTAATAAGTTCATTTGCACGATATTTATCAAAGCAGTTTTTGCATGCGTTTTTATCCGAACCAATGTATGGGACAGATGCTTTTTCCAATTTTGTCTGGATTTCTCCATCTTCTCCAAACAACCCGTGCATAACCGGAAATGCTATATCAGCACTTTTCAGAAGTTTATGGAACGCATTTTCGCCAAGCGGTTTTGCGGTTTCACTCAGTTTAAAATCAAAATCGGATGGAGTATTTGAATAAAGCTGTGCGCGCGAAATTTGATATGGTCTTTTTCGGTGGTCGAAATAAATTGGAATTACATCTATCTGGTCGGAGTACAGATGATCGCATACCGAACGCGCTGAATTAAGCGAAATTCCTCTTTCGAGCGAAGGGCCTCCGCATAGGATTGCTATTTTGAATTTTCTGTTCAACATGCGCGAAAAATTATAGTCTTGATTTCGTTTATTTCAAGCCTAATTTCGCTGCCTACCTTGTTATTTCCCTTTTTTTGGGTTTGTTTTTGATATTTTTTAGGTGTTCATTTTTTGGCGGGATTGAATATGGTGTTTTGCTTCGCAAAACTTTTGTTGGCTAGGACAAAGCTTTGCTTTGTCTGCTATTGCTTTTTGACCGTCTTTTGCCTATATTTCCTTTTGCTTTAAATATTTTTTTATGAGATTTTTTCGCGGGCTTAAAAAAAGATCCGGCGATAATTATTTTTTAGCCCTGGATATCGGCACAGACGTGGTTAAAGCTTTGGTTTGTGAAGCCGAAGGCGGTAAGGGCAAAATTTTAGGAGTCGGTAGAAGGGCTCAAAAGCTTGGAGACATGCAAAGCGGTGTTGTTACGGATATTGCCTCGGTAATTGCAAATTGCCACAGCGCCATC
>MFXA01000054.1:2701-7189 GCA_001787455.1 Candidatus Peregrinibacteria bacterium RIFCSPLOWO2_01_FULL_39_12
CACGAGCAAAATGATTATCGGGATTTCAGGGGAACTTGTGAAAGGCGCAACTATTGTAACCAGCTATATCCGCCGTGACGCAAACAGCAAAATTGATTTATCCGAACTTAAAAACATAGTTCACAAGGTACAGTGGCGCGCTTTTGACCAGGTAAGAGCGCAATTGGCCGATGAAACCGGATACAGTGAAATTGATGTCAAACTGGTAAACGCCGCAATTGTTGACACAAGAATTGACGGATACAAAGTTGCAAATCCAATCGGATTCCAGGGCAAAGAGGTTACATTGAGTATTTTTAACGCTTTTGCTCCGCTGGTTCATTACGGCGCGCTTCAAACCATAGCCGCTGAAATGGACAAGGAGCTTTTGGCGATTGCCGCGGAACCATACGCAATTGCAAGATGTTTAAGCCATGAAGACAGCGGTCAGTTCGGCGCAATTTTTATTGATGTCGGCGGCGGAACCACTGATATTGCAGTTGTAAGAGACGGTGTTCTTGAAGGAACAAAAATGTTCACTTTGGGAGGTCGCACCTTCACAAAAAGGCTTTCCCAAACTTTAAATATTTCTTTTAAAGAAGCGGAGGAAATTAAAATTCTATACAGCGAAGACAAGCTCGAAAGGCAATCCCATAAGATTGTAAGAGAAGCTATGCAAAGCGACTGCGACGTGTGGCTTTCCGGAGTTGTTCTCACCTTGGAATCTTTTGAAAATATAGACGTTCTTCCATCAAAAATATTTTTATCGGGCGGCGCTTCCCTTCTTCCCGAAATAAAAGAAACATTGGAGTCGCGCGATTGGTATAAATCTTTGCCTTTCACAAGAAAGCCTCAAATAAGTTTCTTAAATCCAAAAATGATAGCGAATCTTTCCGATGAAACAAAACTCCTGAAAGATCCTCAAGATATTGTTCCTATGGCGCTTGCCAATTTAGCCCTTAATTTTATTGGCGAAGAGCAGCTGCTTTCCAAAGTTTTGAAAAAAGTGGTGCGCTTAATGCAAATTTAAATGTCTGCAAAAAATAAAAAAACCGATGACGTGAAAAAGCTTCAGAGTGAAGTGAAACAAGATGCTGGTGCAGAGGTTTTGTCGAGTGAAAAAAGTGAAATTGTTTCTTCCAAAAAAGTAATTTATGCGGAGATAGATGACGAAGTTACAGCGATATTCGATAAACTTAAAGTTATTTCCGGCAAGCATGTGTATATTGTCGTTCCGCAAAGAGCGATTCTTTTTCAAAGCATCGTAAATTTGAAAATTTTAAAAAGAAAAACTGAAGACGGCGATAAAAAAATATATTTAATCACAAATGACCCGAACGGGGTTCATCTTGCACAAAAAATAGGCATTCCCGTTTACAATAAAGCCGACGAAGAAGGCAAAACAAAACTTTTTTCCACTGAAACCACCGATGAAAGATTGCGCATAACTCCGCTTAAAGCCAGCGTAAATGAAATCGAAGAAAATACTCCCACAAGGCTGAACGAAAGAAAAATTTCGATAAGCGAAGTTCTGCAAAACAAAAAAGAGAGACAAATTTTGGATGTCATAAAAATAGAATCTTCCGAGAAGCAAAAAGCAAAAAAGGAAAAGTCCAAATTTGTAATAGTATCTCCAAACAGGCATGCGCTGATCGGGCTTATTTCCGTGAGTCTGATTATTTTGTTGATTATTGTGTATATCGCCCTGCCCGGCGTAACAGTGTATTTAACTCCTTCGGCGAGTGTTCTCGAAAAATCCGTGAATATAACACTGGCTGATTTCCAAAAAAATAAATCCGAGCTTGATACAAAGTCATCGCACATGATTGCGAGTTATCCGGTCGACACAAAATTCACAAAAAGCATTGTGCATACCTCAACCGGCAAAAAACTTTCGGAACGCGGCAAAAATGCATCTGGCAAATTAACGATTATTAACACAACCGGCAATGTTTGGCCTCTTGTTGCAACTACGCGTTTCCAAACAAATGATGGAATTGTTTTTAGGATTCCAAGCGCCACAAATGTACCATCGGCAACCGCAACCGGACCCGGGAAAGTCGAAGTTTATGTTGTGGCGGATCAGGTTGATGCTTATGGTGCAATTTCCGGAGAACGCGGGAATATTGCTCCAAGCAAATTTTTTCTTCCCGGATTAAAGGAATCCAGCCGTTCCTTGGTTTATGGCGAAAGTTACGCTCCAATGACGGGCGGAATTACCGATTATATATCTTTTATAACCGAGGAAGATGTTGAGGCGGCAAAAAGCAGATTAAATGATGAGCTTATAAAATCCGCTGTTGCCGAATTAAAAACAGCCATAGAAAAAAAGGGCGAACTTTCTTCCAGTAAAGCTACATATACTCTTCTGGAAGGAGAAAAAGCCATAAAAATCGGCAAAGTGGGAATAAATGTTCCTCCTGATCTTGGGGGTAAAGAAATTTCCGAATTTACGGTAAGCGGCAATGTCAGCGTCAGTGGTGTCTATTATGACAGAGATGAAATGCTTGAAATTTTAAAAAATGAATTGCTTCTCAAAAAAAGTCCACAAAAAGAACTTTTAAGAATAAATGAAGATTCCACTTCTTACAGAATTTTTGACTGGAACGAGACAACCGGAAAAATTAAAGTAACCGCGAATATAAAAGGCATTGAACAATATGAAATTGACCAGGACAAAGAGAGCGGGGAAAGGCTTACGGATAAAATAAAGGAGCACATCGCAGGACAAGACATTGAAACGGCAAAGCAATACATCCAAAACTTGCCCGAGATAAATAAAGTTGAAATTGAAAGCTGGCCGGCATGGTCCCCCACCATTCCAAGCATACAGGACAATATTGATTTTGAAGTCAGGGATGCCGCCAATTAAAAATTAAATTGTTTTTTACGCTTCGTCCGTGCTAAAATTATCAATTGAATAATACCCCGCTAAGCGGGGCTAGTAAAAAAGTTCGCGAAGCGAACCTTTATCCCTTATATCCTATATTTATTACCCTATGAAAAATTCGAATTTTAAAAATTCTTTTGTTTCCACGTTGGTTGTAACTGTTGTTGGAGTCCTTTTGTTCGGCGTTAATGCCGCTCTCAGCGAAACTCCTATTGCAAGCCCTCCGGGCGATAGTGTTGCACCGACGTTTAGCGGGTTGACTGTTAACGGAGGCACTTCATTGACTAGCGATGTAACTATTTCCGGGAATATTTCTAATCCTAGTGGTGCTGTTACGGTAAATGACTCTCTTACCGTTAGTTCATTAACAGCTAATTCAAATATATCCGCAAATGCCAATATAATAGTAACCGGGAATGTTGAAGTTGGTGATGCTATTAAAAATCCCAATGCTGTTACTGGTACTTATGGAGCAATAACTCTTAGTACCCCTCCTGTAAAGGTAGAAGGTGATTTAAAAATCACAGATATAGAGGCAGGAGCTATAGATACACCTGCTGGGAATTTGGAGGTTAACGGCAAGATATTCAACTGGAAAAAAGCTGCTAATGACTCTGACTTACCTGTTTCTATTTTGGATAACTTAGATGTAGATTTCGATTTAACTGTCGATGAAGATATAGATGCCAAAGGAATTATTAAAAATAGTAGCACCGACCCCGCCCCTGTTAAAATTGACGATGATCTTGAAGTCACTGGTGATTTAACTGTTAATGAAAATATAGATGCGAAAGGTGCTATTTTAAACACTGCAACTGAAACAACTATAGGTTTAACAAGTTCTCCAGTAGAGTTGCCGTTGCCAGTCACTATTGACGATAGTGTTGTTATTAATGGAGGTCTTTCTCTGCCTGGAGGGATTTCCGGAAATCTATCTGCGACCGGAAAAATTACGGCCGTTGGAGGCATTGGAACTTTCACAAGATTTATAAGTGATAGTGACGGTGACACTTCTAATGAAGATACTCCATATACTGTCAATGCAGGCGGAGCGATTGCCAAAACTCTATCTTGTCCAGCCGGAAGCAAAGTTATTTCATGCCAAGTAAAGCCGGCTGAAGTTACAGGTTCTAATATTCAGAATTTCTCTCTTTCAGCATACATGAATGATGCTTTAACTTACTGCCAAGCAACAGTACATAATGGGAGTACTACTGAAAAAAAGTTTTTTATTTATCAGATTTGCTTTGACTATACTCAATAGTATCTAAGTTAACCAAACCTAAACAGCTATCTTTTTCTTCCGGAAGAATTTCCCCTAACTGGTTACAATGTTTTGCCTCGTTAAATTTTACGGCGCGTTCAATTAAAATGTTTGCTTTACATTGTTTTTGAAAATTTTCATCTTCGATTTTATCACATCCTTCCAAATTATCTTCAAAAGCAAATTTTTGAGCTAAAGATTGTTCTTTTTTAACTTTTTCCAATTTTTCTTCTTTTGCTTTTTCTTCTTTTGCTTTTTGATCAATAGTTTCTTTGCAGTATGTTTCATATCTATCCAGTTCTATTTTTTTGCATAATTTTTTATCCCCTTTTTTGACAGCCTCATCCAAAAATTC
>MFXA01000055.1:0-2931 GCA_001787455.1 Candidatus Peregrinibacteria bacterium RIFCSPLOWO2_01_FULL_39_12
AAAGCCATTTGCAAGTGATTATATAAAGGTATCTATTATAAACCATAAAAACGGGTAAGTGTCAAATTTATTTTTTCCTCCGCTACGACCAAAATGATATATTCATACCATGAAAATTGCTGTTGATATTAGATCAGCCTCGGGAGAAAAAGCCGGCAAAGGGTGGTTTACTTTTTATATTATCCAAAATCTTCTTGAGCAGGATCAAAAAAATCACTACCTGCTTTACGCGCAAAATAAAACTCCGGGATTTGATAAGTACAAAAATGCGCAAATTAAAGTGATAAATTCAAAGGGGATTTTATGGCACTATAAAGTTGTTAAAGATATTCAAAAAGAAGCCCCCGACATTTTTATCGCTCCAACAAGCTATATTATTCCGGTGCTTCTTCCCAAAAGCATCAAAACAATTTTGGTTGTGCACGATCTTGTGTCGTTTTTTTATCCTCACATGCACAATAAAAAAGCCGCTTTTATCGAAAGGTTTCTTCTTAGAACTGCGCTGAAAAAAGCCAAAAAAGTTATAGCTGTTTCAAAAAATACTAAAAATGATATAATCCAAAAATTTAACTATGAAAAAAATAAAATTAACATTGTTAATTGCTCTGCTTCTGATGATTTTAAGCCGGTTGAAGCGGGCTCTCTCTCATCATTTATAAAAAAAACGAATCTTCCCGCGAACTTTTTTTTGGCTGTCGGGACTCTTGAGCCGCGCAAAAATTACATAAATTTAATCAAAGCGTTTGGGAGAGTAAACAAGCGTTATCCGAATTATCATTTGATAATTGTGGGGAATAACGGATGGAATTACGAACAAATTTACGAAGAAATAAAAATAAATTATCTGCAGAAAAAAGTGCATATTTTAGGATATCTCTCGGGAAAAAGCTTGAACAATCTTTATAATCTTGCGAAAGGATTTGTGTTTCCTTCTCTTTATGAAGGATTTGGAATCCCGCCCCTTGAAGCCATGAAATGCGGATGTCCGGTAATCGCTTCAAATACATCTTCACTGCCGGAAGTGGTTGGAGAAAGCGCAATTTTAATTTCTCCGCACAGCGTATCTGAAATGGAAAATGCAATGCTGTCACTCGTTAAAGATAAAAATCTCTGCGATAATCTGCGTCAAAAAGGTCTAAAACAAGCCAAAAAGTTTTCATGGAAAAATTCAGCGGCAAAATTGTTAAAAATGATAAAAAAACTCTGAATATGATTACCCGATAGAAAAAATACCTATACCGCCGGAACCAGTTCCAATTGACCGGGCAAGACTGCTATCAAATCCTAAATAAAACATCATTTTCTCTTCTAGTTCATGCCATTTGGCAGAGGGGATTTGTCCAATTTTCTTTTTTAATCTTTCCTTGGCTGCGACGCGCATTTGAGGCAGTAACAAATGAGATACATCATCCAGCCCCGAATTTTTATCAAGCTCAACTTCCCACGCAGGGTATCTGACACTACCTGAACTGCAAGGAACTATCGTAATAGTATTAGCTTTTTGATTATAATCAGTTCTGCTGACGATAAGGCATGGTCGCGTTTTTTTTATTTCACTGCCTTTCGTGGGATCTAAGGCAATTATCCAAATTTCACCTCTCCGTGGATCACGCATAATATTTAAATTAGATTATGAAAAATCAGCTTCTGCCAACTCATGCTGCTCTTTTTTATAAGCTTCATCTTGTTCCATACGTAAAAGATTTTCTTCGAATACTTCCTTAAGTTTATATTGTTTATACTCGGTAAACACAATAGTGCAATATTGACCTTGAGAGATATTATTTTTCTCTGCACCAATTTCTATCTCGCGAGCTAAGATTTCAGGCAAACGAATTGTCTTTGAAATTGTTTTAGTCATATGAAATGTAATACTTTATGTCATAACAATTGTAATATAAAATTGGTTACAATACAAGTGAATGTATTAAGAAAATGAACAACGATTTGTGCGAACAAGCGTAAAATGTCATAATATGCCCAAGATTAAACTTGAGCAATGTTCACAAAAAAACCAATCAATAAAGTAGGCATCATCACTAAACGGGATATTGCCGCCGATCCGAAAATCGCGCAGTTCATAAAAAGTCTGGTTAAATACCTGAAAAAACATAAAAAAGAAATTTTGCTGGACAATAACGCATGCCAGCTTTTTAAAAACACGGTCGGACATAAAAAAGAAGAATTGCTTAAAAATGCCGATTTTGTGATTACCTTGGGCGGAGATGGAACAATATTGAAAACAGCCCGCAGAATTACACGTAAAAAAATACCGGTTCTTGGCGTCAATATGGGGAATTTGGGTTTTTTGACGGAATGCAAACCGGAAGAAGTTTTAGAATATTTGGAGAAAATTTTTGCCGGTCAGTATAACGTTGATAAAAGGTCTCTTTTGCGCGTAACAATTTATAGAAAAGGAAACAAAACAGCAACTTTTCTTGCGCTGAACGATGCCGTAATCAACCAGGGTGCTTTTGCCAGACTTATAACAATGAATCTTGAAGTAAACGGACGCAAACTTGTGGAATTCAGTGCGGACGGAATGATAATTGCGACACCGACAGGCTCAACCGCCCATTCGCTTTCAGCCGGAGGTCCCATAATCCATCCGCAAATTGAAGGAATTATAATAAATCCGATTTGCCCAAGTTCACTTGCGATGCGCCCGATAGTTGTTCCCGACAGCAGACAAATCACAGTTACTATAGAAACTCAAAGAAGAGAAAAAGGGGATTATATTGGCCTTACCATTGACGGGCAGGATGTAACAAGATTGGAATTTGGAGATAAAATAAAATTTAGAAGAAGTAAACGCTCAATTCACCTAGTCAGATTAAAAAACCGCTATTATAAAATGCTTCGCAACAAGTTGAATTGGGGAGAAAAGTGAAGTTGCAGGTAGCAGGAAGCGGCTGGGAGAGGTAATTATTG
>MFXA01000055.1:2969-11570 GCA_001787455.1 Candidatus Peregrinibacteria bacterium RIFCSPLOWO2_01_FULL_39_12
CGTTAAAAAAATTGCATGTCTGAGCCGCCGAAGGTGGCGAGTTTGCAATTTTTAGTTTTCGAGGCTAACGATTTGATCAAAAGTTTGAATCTGAAGCGAAAAAACAATAATTACCTCTCCCAGCTGTAATCTTAAATACTATTTCCCCATCACCGCCGCCTGTGCCGCCGCAAGTTTGGCGATAGGCACTCTATAAGGGCTGCAACTTACATAATTTAAGCCTATTCGATGGCAAAACTCTATTGAAGAAGGATCTCCGCCGTGCTCCCCGCATATGCCGATATCCAAATCTTTTTTTGTTCTTCTGCCAAGTTCAACGCAAATTTGCATAAGTTTTCCAACGCCGTTTTTATCAATAGTTGCTGTAGGATCTTTTTCAAGGATTCCAAGTTCAAGATATTTTGGAATAAAACTTCCTGAATCATCGCGCGAGTAACCGTACGTCAACTGCGTTAAATCATTTGTTCCAAAAGAGAAGAAATCGGCTTCTTTCGCCAATTCATCGGCGGTCAAACATGCGCGCGGAACTTCTATCATAGTTCCTATTTTGTAATTAAAATTAACCTTATCTCCGTATTCTTTTATGACATCCTGCACAATTTTCTTCATATAAGTAAATTCTTTAACTTCTCCAACAAGAGGAATTTCTATCTCAACATTTACTTCCTGTCCTTTATTTACAACCTCAATTGCGGCATCGGAAATCGCTCTTACCTGCATTGCGTAAAGTTCGGGAATTGTAATACCAAGCCTGCATCCTCTTCTTCCAAGCATAGGATTTATTTCGTGAAGTTTGGAGATAACATCTTTTATATCCTCAATACTCACATTAAAATCGTCAGCCAATTCCTTAATTTGAGATTCTTGTGTAGGCAAAAATTCGTGCAACGGCGGATCCAATAAACGGATTAAAACAGGCCGTCCATCCATCTCTTTAAATATCCCGACAAAATCTTTTTTCTGAAATTTTTGCAGTTCTTTTAATGGCTTGCTTCGCGATTCCTCATCTTTCGCAATTATCATTTGTCTTACAAGATGAATTCTGTCTTCTTCAAAAAACATATGCTCTGTCCTGCAAAGACCAATACCTTCCGCGCCAAACTCCACAGCAACTTTACAGTCTTTAGGAGTGTCGGCATTTGTTCGTATTTTTAATTTTCGAATTTTATCGGAAAATTCCATTACCCTTTTAAAATTTCCGGTCAGCTGAGGTTCCTGCATTTCCATTTCGCCTAGAATAATTTCCCCTGTGCTTCCATCAAGAGTGATAACATCTTCTTCCGTTAATACTAAATCGCCGATTATAAGTTTTTTTGCGCTCGCATTGACGATTATATCGGCGCATCCGGCTATACAGCATTTTCCCATGCCTCTGCAAACGACTGCGGCATGGCTTGTCATCCCCCCGCGTGAAGTTAAAATCCCTTGTGCGCTGTTCATCCCATGTATGTCTTCGGGGCTTGTTTCTTTGCGGACCAAAATAACTTTTTCTCCTTTTTCCGTGGCAAGCTGCATCGCATCATCGGCGGTAAATACTATTTTCCCGCAGGCGGCGCCCGGAGAAGCCGGAAGCCCTTTGGCAATTACATTTCTTTCCGCGCTTTTTTTAATTTGAGGATGAAGAAGCTGGCTTATGGATTTTGCGTCAATCTTTAAAATAGCCTCTTCTTCGGTTAAAAGCCCCTCATCCACCATATTGCACGCAATATTTATAGCGGCTTTGGCAGTACGTTTTCCGTTTCGCGTCTGCAGTAAAAATAATTTTCCTTTTTCAATTGTAAACTCAATATCCTGCATATCCTTGTAGTGATTTTCCAGAACATCTTTTATTTTTATCAGTTCGTTATAGATGGATTTATTTATCTTTTCCAATTCCGAAATCGGCATTGGAGTTCTAATCCCGGCAACTACATCCTCGCCCTGCGCATTCATTAAAAATTCTCCGTAAAATATTTTTTCGCCGGTGGCGGGATTTCTTGTAAACGCAACTCCCGTTCCGCAGTCATCGCCCATATTTCCGAAAACCATAGACTGAACATTTACAGCGGTGCCTTTCAGTCCGGTTATGCCGTTAATCGCTCTGTAGGTTTTAGCCCTGTCATTCCACCATGATTTAAACACAGCTTCAATCGCAAGTTTTAACTGCTCCAAAGGGCTTTCCGGGAATTCTTCACTTGTCTGATTTTTAACGATTTTTTTATATTCGCCGACAAGATCTTTTAATTTTTCTTCACTTAAGGATGTGTCAGCTTTGACATTGTTTTCTTCCTTCATTTTTTCCAAAGCTTCTTCAAAAAGATCAGGGGAAACGCCCATTACAACATCTCCAAACATTTGAACAAAACGCCTGTAGCAGTCATAAGCAAATCTCGGATTATTATTTTTTTCTATAAGCCCCTCCACGGTTTCATCATTTAATCCAAGATTTAAAATCGTATCCATCATCCCCGGCATTGAAGCTGCGGCGCCGCTTCTTACCGAAACAAGCAAAGGATTTTTTTTGTCCCCGAACTTCTTACCCGCTTTTTTCTCCAAAACGGCGAGCTGTTCTTGCAGTTGTTCGGCAAAACCATCCGGATAATTTTTCTCTCTTAAAAATAAATCGCAAACCTCGGTGGTTATAGTGAATCCCGAAGGGACAGGTATCCCTATATTCGTCATTTCAGCCAAATCCGCGCCCTTGCCTCCAAGAAGGTCTTTCATGTTTTTGTTGCCGTCCTCAAAAGCATAAATATATTTATTCTCTGTAGTTTCAGAATGTGATTTAACGGCTTTTGCTACTGAAGAACTTAATATCATAGCTTAAGTATATTTAACTATTGTGAAAAATACAAGAACTGTTCTGATTCAGGTATGACCTGTTAAACAAGCCCTTTTTCACGAATTTTTTTCTCCAAACGCGAAAGAGAAGTGATAAACGCGGCATCACGCAGATTGCAATTATATTTCTTTGAATTTGCGCTGACTTCTTCCCACGCCGCTACCATAATATCCTTCAATTTTGGATTTACCTCCTCTTCTGACCAATATTTCCCGTCCGCATTTTGCAACATTTCAAAATAACTTACGGTAACCCCCCCTGCATTTGCCAAGATATCCGGAATGGCAACGATTCCTTTTTTATCAAGTATTTCATCGGCTTCGGGCATAACGGGACCGTTTGCCAGTTCCAAAATAACTTTTGCTTTTATATTACCTGCATTTTTAGCGCTAACTTGATTTTCCAAAGCGGCTAAAACAAGAATATCACATTCTTGTTCGAGCAGTTCTTCATTTGAAACTCGCTTGCACTGCGCTCCGCCGCAATTAACAACACTCTTTTTCTCAATTTTACAACTTGTTAACTCCTCAACATTAAGTCCTTGATCGCAGAAAATTCCTCCCTGTGAATCGGAAACGCCAACAATTTCATAACCGGCTTTTGCAAGAAGTTTTGCAACTACGCCGCCCGCATTTCCAAATCCTTGTATTATAACTTTTGTTTCTTTTGGGTTAAGGGAAACGGTTTTTGCATACTCCTCTAAAACATAAACGCCGCCTTGCGCCGTTGCATTATTGCGTCCCTTACTGCCACCCGCCCCAAGCGATTTTCCGGTCACAACGCCGCGCAAATCCTTGCCTTTAATTTTTGAATATTCATCGGAAAACCAATCCATTATTTGTGAATTTGTATTTACGTCCGGTGCAGGGACATCGGTTTCCGGCCCGATTACAGGTTCAATTGCCTTTACATAGGCGCGGGTTAATCTCTCAAGCTCTCCAAGTGAAAGTTGTTTAGGATCCACGATTATTCCACCTTTGCCGCCGCCAAGAGGAATACCTACAACGGAACATTTAATTGTCATCCACGCGGAAAGCGCTTTTACTTCTCCCATATCAACCTGTTGATGATAGCGAATCCCACCTTTATAAGGACCTGCCGCATTATTGTGCTGCACGCGGAATCCTTTAAAAATTTTCAAACTTCCGTCGTCCATTTTAACGGGTAAAGTTACCTCCACTTCTCTTTGAGGCACGGATAAGATTCGTTTTACGTTTTCATCTAATCCCATAATTGAAGCCGCTTTCTCAATCTGTTTTAATGTATTTTCAAATAAAGACATAAAAAATTTATTAAATTATTTAACTGGATTCTAGTCCACTAAGAATTTTAGCGAAAGAGATTTTGTAACTTAAAACAACCCAAAGAAACTAAAGTCAATTGGAGGAAGAGTCACGTCAGAGTAATAGACAATCAATTGCCCGACAAATCCCGCAAATAAAGGTACTGTTAAATTATCATCCAATTTATCAGTAGAAAATTCGACATAACTCGCGGTAAAAGCCATAGGAATAACCAATGTAAGATAAGCGGGTAAAAGCAAAATCCCAATCGTCAAATTCGCGGCAAGCCCCGCAAAAGTTCCAACAAATGTTTTGTTTTTATAAAGGATGGTTTTTCCAAATAATTTTCCGAAAATAGCGGCAAAAATATCGCCAAACACAGTCATTAAAAGCGCAAGCAGCGCAACATAATAATCAAACGCAGCAAAACAGATTATGCAGGAAATAACCATGAAAACACTGCCGGCAATATTATCTTTTTCTTTTTCCCTGAAAAGCCTATCGAAAAAACTTATAAATCGCGACTTATGTTCAAGTCTTACATACTCAATTTCAAGAAAGATTAAAAGAAGGGCGGTCATTGCCATAATAGCAACGCGATCGGAAAAATAGTTAAGCAATAATGTATAGCCGATAACAATTGCCAAACTGGAAAGATGGACAGTCTTCCTGAAAATCTCCCACGAGAATGATGATTTGTCACCCCACATATGAAATACTTAGAACATGTCGATTACTTCCAAACTTGATACCACCTTTTCTCGGCAGGAGCCTTTAATAAATTTAACTGATTCTCAAGTACGAAAATTTTTTCCTGCATTGTGTTGAGTAGTCGCAAAAAGTTTTGTCTTTCTTCGTTATGCTGAACAAGTAAATTTTCAAGCGTCTTTACGAAACCTTTAAAGTCATCAGCTTCAATTGGGATGTCTTTTGTGTTTTTAGATAAACCGCTCAATAAGTCATTTTTTGGAGGTTTTATCTCTTTTTGAGCTTGACTATCCAAATCGAGTTCATAAACTTCGCAAAGAGATTCTTTGTCGATCATGTAATTAAACCCTTGTGGAGTTTTGGATTTTTTAAATTCAAGTTTTTTTGATTTGATAGCGCGCCTTATTGTTTGGATGGATTTTTTACTTAGGTCGGCGGCTTCTTGGATGGATATGAGGATTTTTGGCATGTTTATTATTGTTGGTTAGGTGTCCCGCTTAGCAAAAGTTCCTTGAAAATTTTGCTTCGCAAAACTCTTATTGGATATTTGACTATCCGAAGTTTAATATAAATTTCCTCTAAAAAAAAGTTTAAAACTAATTTTCGACTCTTTTAAAATTGACAGAATCAGCATGTCTTTTCTTCTCAAGTTTTTTTGCGATAAAAATAAGAACAAAAAAACTCACCGCTAAGCCTATAACAAACCAAAGTATATTTGAATGCGCTAAAAATGAAGAAGATGAAGAATCGGCTTTCAGAAATTCGCCCGCATCAATATTTTTCACTTCTTCTTCCGGAATACTGTTCCCGTTTTTATCCAAAGCCAAGGCAACCCACTCGATTTTATCCAAATCCTGTCTAACCGTGTCCAAAGTTGAAACCACGCCGCTTTCAAAGCTGAAATGAAGAAAATTTTCCGTATCAAAAAAATCCTTATTTGGTATTTGAAAATAAAAATTTGAAATTAAACCGCTGCTTACAGGAAAACGATCATCTCTGCGCAAAGTTTCCCCGAAAATAATTTTATTTTCTTTGAAATTATTTTTAACAAGATAGAAAGGATCACCGCCTTTCTCCAGAAATTCGCCGGGCTCATATCTCAAGAAAGCAACTTTTTCTCCGTCATATTTTAAATGAAAAGCAATTCCTAAAACAGGAGTGATTACATTTTCGGAATAAACAGAAACTTTTAAAAAATCCCCGTCCAAAAATTCTCCGCGCATATAAACTTTGCCTCCAGCCTCTTCATAAAAATCTTCTTTTAAATAATCTTCGAAAGAATCGTCAACTTCGGCATCAAACCCATAAGCCGTATTTAGATAAATGAATGAAAGCAATGAAATTGCCGCCATAATCATCCACCAGACACGTAGCGAAGCGAAGTGTCCTAATTTTACATGAGGATCAAAATTTCCTTGATAACGATGATGTTTTTTCATAGTTTTGTTAATATGTAAGTCCGAAATTGGCGCCGATATCAATCAAATCATCTCCATCAATACTGCCATCAAAACTTGAGTCTTTTTGCATGTCATATTCTTTATCGCCGAAATTACTGCCGTAAGACCTTGCCAGCCTTTCTATATCCTTGCCGTCAACGCTGTCGCTTCTGTCGTTGTCACCTTTAAGACCGCGGTCATCAATTCCGAGAACATCAATCGGAGCGCTGTATGCGCCATTTTTTACTGCAATAATTTGATATTTATATTCAACATTGGGGATTATTTTCCCGCTGTTTTGGACATCATCGCCGTCAATAAAATAAAGTTCTTCCGTTTCTCCGATAGTTATAAAACTACCGTCCGGCATGAGTTTTTTTACAACATAAAAATCCACAAGCTTGTCGGAAACTTCCCACATTATTTTTAAGCTGAATCTTTCTTTACCGTTAGAGATTTTCAAGTCTTTTACAGAACTTAATTTGCTAAGAACATTCCCGATTGCAACAGTCGAAGCGCCGAATTTCGCGACTATATCGCCTTGAACATCTGACACAAAACTGCCAGCTCCAAAACCAATTTGTCCTTCGCCGCTTTCGGAAATAATTTTAAATTTTAAATGAAGAAGTTCGCCGTCTCCATCCACACCTTTTGGAGGATTAAGAAGCCGTGCTTCTCCCGCAACCAAAGTTCCTTCTTTCCCATCTTTCAAAGATGAGTAAAAAGCGGTTTCCGTATTTCCGACTTTAAGGAAAGTTCCTTTTTCCGCGGAAACAAACGATAAAATTTCCGACGGATAATTTATTTCAAAACCGTAAGCATATAAATCAACCGCATCGGAAATGCCCACGGTTAAATCCACCGTTTCGCCCAAATTTCCCGTAAGAGTTTCGTCGTTAAAATTTATACCGACACCACTGCCTCCATAAATACTGTTTGCACTGCGCGGAGTTCCCAAAATAACACTTCCTCCGCTACTTTTTGACCCGTTTGAAGAAACCGCGGAGCCAAAATTTTCCGCCTCATCATTGGTAATGCCCGGATCAATTCTTTCCATACTCGCCTTGTTTTCGCTGTTGCCGCCATACCATGCGCCGCCGCTTGAATTTACTTTATCCACTAAAACTCCGGCACTGTCTTTCAAAGTCAAACTATCCCCGGCATTCGCCAAAGAAAGGGGAATTAAAGCATCAGCTTTTAAATCACTTACAGCATCTTCATTATCTTCAATTAAAAAATAACCGTGAGGAGCAATTTCGCCCTGATCTATTTTATATTCCGCACTTCCGTCATCTACAATAACCCAGCTGCTCAAATCTATTTTTTGGTTAGTCGGATTAAAAAGTTCAATCCATTCATCTCCCGAAGCATCGCCGCTTCCCGCCCACGCAATTTCATTTATAACAACATCGCCGACACTGTAAGCGCGGACAGAATCAATCCTTAAAAATTGAAAAATAGAAAATTGTGATATGGAAACAAAAACCGTCAAAATAATAATAAATTTTTTCATATGGGGGTGGGTTAATTGATGGAACGTCGCCAACCATACAGCCTAAACTTAAAAAAATTGTTAAAAAAACTTAAAATTTTCTTAAAAAATTATTTCCCTTCCAAAATTTATCGATCTCTGTATAATTTATCCCATGAATAAGCCAAAAATCTGCCTTCTGTTCGCGGGAGGGACAATAGGGATGGTGCGTAACGCCCAGTCGGGGGTGTTGCAACCAGCTGCAAATGCGGCGGAAATTATTCGTAATTTTCCTGAACTTCAAAAATATATTCAGCTGGATTTCAAGATGGTGGTTAATATCGATAGTTCAAACATGACTCCTACTCACTGGACCACGCTCGCAAATACAATTCATAAATTTTACGATCATTATGACGGGTTTGTGGTCGCACAAGGAACAGACACAATGGCATATACATGCAGTGCTCTCTCGTTCGCGCTTCAAAATCTTAGCAAACCGGTTGTTTTTACAGGCTCTCTTATACCGCTTAATGATATCGGCTCCGACGGACGCAATAATTTGATTTACGCTTGCTTAACGGCCGCATTGGATATTGCGGAAGTCTGCATAGCTTTTGCCAACAAAATTATCCGCGGCTCTCGTGCGAAAAAATATCATGAATCTTTTGTAGATGTTTTTCATTCACCAAACTTCCCATATCTGGGAGAACTTGGACGCCCGACAGCTTTATACGAATGGAGAAAAAAACGCCGCAAACGCGCACTTAAATTTTCCCCAAATTTCGACACGCAAATATCACTATTAAAACTTTTCCCGGGTTTCGATCCGGAAATTATGGAAACGGTATTCGACAGAAAAGCTCACGGAATTATTAT
>MFXA01000055.1:11585-14344 GCA_001787455.1 Candidatus Peregrinibacteria bacterium RIFCSPLOWO2_01_FULL_39_12
AAAGCCACTTCATTGGGAATCCCTGTGATTATCGCCAATCAAATGGAAAAAGGATCAACAAATTTACATGCATACGAAGCGGGATTTAAGGCGGCAAAAGCCGGCGCGATTTCTTCCAAAGACATGACTACCGAAGCGGCGGTCGCAAAACTTATGTGGGCGCTGAAAAAGACAAAAAATCTTCAGGAAATAAAAAAAATTATTGAAAAAAATATTGCGGGGGAATTGACGGAACAATAATTGTAGTTAAGTCGAAGCCAACTTCGGGCACAGGCAGTTTATGCCTTACGTAAGCCGAAAAACGCCACCAGCTCAACTTCGGAAAACTTTTTTTTGGCATATTCCTATATGCATATTATCATGCAGTCCTTTAAAAAAATTAAAATGACCAAATTGACCACCAGCGACAAATTCCTGGCCCACGTAAATAAACTGCTAAAAGAACATCTGGCTTCTCCAACTTTCAATGGATTGGAAAGGCTTAGCGTCAAACTTTCGGTTTACGACATTTTTCAGGAAAGTCAGGATTTGGAAGAAATTTATTATCAACTTCTTGATTACATGGAAAAAGACCGAAAACTTGCGCCTTTATCAACAAAAATTGAAATGTATTATTCGTCCCTAACTTCCGGAAAGTAAATTAACCCTTATTCCCTATGGTAGTAGCTCTTCAACGACTGGAACATGCATATCCCGCTTTAAGTCGCGAGATAGAAGATTTAAGAGAATTTGCAGAACCGTTGCAACAGGAAGTAACGGTAACTCCGCTTATGCCTATTATCGCCAGAATAATGAGTTTGCCTGACGAGTTGGATTTATGGGAGGCAAATGCGGAAGATATTCGTCATATAGAAGAGGAAGTGAGAGAATGTAAAAGGCAATTGGCGGAAATTTCATATGAATATGTAAGCCAGATTATTACAAAACCGGATCCTTCCAAAGTATTTAAGATTTTGGCAAAAGCAACTCGTTTTGAAAAAGAGCTGAGAAAAGCTTCCGGAAAAATTATAAAAATGCCGGATGGCAGTGAAGTTAAAATTACTCCGGAGTTTATAGAATGTTTGACGCGGTATCGTTTTTCTCTCGGTACCCCGCCGGTAACACCAAAAGGAATAGAAACAATAGAAAAATTGCTTTTTGGAAGCAATTTGCAAAATATTTACGCATTCAGGGATGTTCTGCCTGTTGATAAAGGAGTTTTTGATCGTTTTTTGGGAGCGGTGGATAGATTGGTTGAACAAAGCACGCATTACACGACTGCGACTGAAAAGGATGATTATGAGTCGCAAGCCAAAGATTTCACAAATCTCGAAGGATTGAGAGGAATGACAAAAACAACAGTAACGGGTACTGCAAAAACCGCAGTTCGTTTGATTAAGGAGCATTTATTGAGCAAGCATGCAAATGGGACTATGCCGTTAAAAGTTATAGAAGAGCCTGATAGATTAAACAGCACCCTTATTAAAGAAATGACGCAGTCGCAAGAATCAATATTTGTAGTGCGCGTTACGGCTGTACCTCATCACGTTTTTACAAGCGATGTTTTGAAATCAAAATGGAAAGGAGTTATCGGCCGCCTGGTAATTATTGATGATTCGGAAAATGCACGGCGATCGGGTACTACCATGGTTTATTCCCTGCATCCGCGCATTACAAAGGCCTTGGCACAATTTCACGTAAAGGATTCCGGTACGCCGGCTAATACTCAAATGAATTTGCGTTTAATCTTGGAAAATTTCAAAAATGCTGACTTGGAGAATTTGGAAAAAAGTGTGGACACAAAAATTTTGCAATTCGAAGCTGAGGGCGTTAGAAATTTCGATATAACGGATGTCAGGAAAAGAGAGTGGAAAATTTCAGCTCAAAAAGATTACTTAAGTTTAAAAAAATTCAAACGCTTTTTGGAATTTATAAAATTTTTAAAAAATGGCAAACCGGCTGAGATTGAAGAATATTGCAAAGAATTAACAGAAGTGGTTGGGAGTCAATCAGCCCAATATTTTTTCAAAGGCCTTGTGGCGAAAGGTTATCAATGCGTAGCTGTCCCGCAAGGAGGCGGACGCCGCGAGCTAAAACATCCCGGCAATTTCCATTTGCAAAAATTGGATCGCAAAGTCGCAAGTTTTAAAGGAACAAAATTAGCAGAATTAAAAGCAAGACTGGGTAGGCTCAAAGCCGAACAGCTTGGGAATTTGCAGAGTAGTCCAGCGGAATCTACTGCTCTGGGATTGGCTTTGCAGCAACGCAGAAGTCCAAATGCGGCAGTCAGAGACGGAGGAGAAAGCGGAATAATGGATTTTGTAAGAACGGCAGCGACGGAAGCATTATATATTGGTGGAAGTCACGCAGAAAAGGCTATAGATCACGCCATTGAACATTTAGATGAAATTCTCGGGCGTAATCTCCCTGGGATTTTAAAAGCTGGAGTTGTAAAAATTTTAAAAGGTCAAGGGATTGAATCCGCTGCCAAAATGTTGGAAAGAGGTCGCTTTCACGAAGCTGCAAATCGTCTCCGTGCATTTGAAGGTAGAATAAGACGTACAGCTGTGGGAGTTGCGGATGCTGTTCGCGCGCCGCTTGAGAGTGTGCGCGGGAAACTCGAACCTTCAGCTTTGGACGAAGTGGAAAAAATGATTCACGATATTGAACATGGATCTTTTCAGCCAAGCTTAGCTCTCGCTGAAATCAGCTGGACGATTGATGACATTCTTATAGAAGATGACTTCCCTGGTAAAAACTTTGTACGCATAAGCTTAGAG
>MFXA01000055.1:14370-17496 GCA_001787455.1 Candidatus Peregrinibacteria bacterium RIFCSPLOWO2_01_FULL_39_12
AAAAGGAAGTCACTCAAGGACTTCCCTGAACTTTTCGAGCTATATTGCGAAAGTATTTTGCTTTACGTAAATGACCCTCACAACCCGACATCGCAAGTCGCAACACCCGAGGTAAAATTAAAATTGTTTGATATCGCTTCACGTTATGGCATTTCAATTTTGGCGGATGAGCCGTATCACAAGCAAGTTGCCAAGGAAATAAAAGATCGCGATGGAGACGTTCCTCTCGCTGAATTTTATGAACAACATAAAAGTCGTTTTCCAAATTCGGTAACAATTTACACGGCTCTATCAACTACAAAATGGGCAATGGGTGCGGGCCGCCGCACAGGCGTACTTTTGACTAATGATGCTTCAACTGACGCGGAGGGAAGAACATTTGGAGAATTTGTAGAAGCAAATACTGACGGAGTTAATACAATGGCTCTTCGCATGGATCACGAAACACTAGCCACCGGCTTATTGGTAAAAAGAGTTTGCAAAGAATTGGAACCGGCAATCATTTATAAAAACCCAATAAAGGCGATAGACACTTTGCTGAGAGAAAACTTCTCGGACTTAGACGCGGAAAGTTTTAATATTCCAGTATACATGGCTTTACTGGAAGCCAGAAACGACCTTGAGAAACTTAAAATACGCGGCGCGACACCTTTGGATACACGCAAATATCTGAGTGATTTTATTCGCGAATTAAAAGGTCTTCGTCTTGATAAACAAACTCAACGCGATTCGGCAAAACGCAGCAAAGCCGCAATCAAAGCCGTAGAAAATTTATCACAAGAATTCCCGGGACTGGAAGAGCGCTGTATTAAACCAAAAGGTCCTTTTTATTTCTGCGTCAAGTTGGATGAAACAGGCAAAGACATGGGACTGCAACCATTTCTTGAAGCCATTGCCAGAGCTAGAAAAATAGACGTTGTTCCACTCGCAAAAGGCTATGTTCGTTTTGCTTTTGGTGGAATTTTGGATGGCAATGATGAAAGCTATGAACTTCTAACATTGGCCATTGAAACAGACCTTAGATTACTACTTCAATATTGGGAAAAATTTAAAGAGGCGAGAGCCGGACTTAACGCAAGCAAAGATCTTGATCCGGAATTTAATGCTTTAAAACAACTTTTCCCGGGCGGAGAAGCAGAGATTGCGATGACTCTTGGAGACAAAGCAACTTTAATTGAAAAATTGCAGAAAAGTAAAAAGGGAGGAAGAAAACGTCTAACTTTTCCATTCTCCGCAACCGCTTCGAAATATATTTCAAGCGTGGAGCCTAATTCACGAACAAACATAGTATTAATAAGGGGAGTAAAGTGTAATACCGTACAAGAATTTATCAAAAGCGAGGGTTTTTGTGAGCTCTTTAATTATTATTTGCTCAAAGCCAAAAAAAGCATTTCTTTGCTTGAGCAAATGAGTGATCAAAAAGTACTTGCTGAATGCGGGGCGAGACGTTTTGCGGAAAAATTCGCAACTCGTGATTTCACAGACGTGCGCAAGGAAGTTTTTGAAGAAATTGCTATTAAAGTGGCAAATCTTTGGTTCAGCGCGGGCAATATAAAAATACTTGGGTTGGAATTGCCTGAAGGTACCGATAAATCAGTCCAAGCAGACGCATTGATGGGTGCCCAGCATCGTATATCGGAATTTATCAAAGAGTTCTTGAAACCGTTCGTTAGTGAAGAAAAAGAAAAAGAAATTAATTATCAACCCACTTTTCAAGCCGGCTATCAAGCCAGAAAAGGCGTTAAAGCTGATAAAACTTTACCGCTATGGCAACGTCGTGTAATCGAAAATGTTGAATTCGCGGGCCAAACAATCCCAACAGATCCTTCTCCTTCAATGGATACGCCCGGAGCCACAAGAGTTGCAGGTTTTGACCGTGGCATTTTTAGACGTGATGGTGATGGTCAAGATGCGCCAACACCGGAATTTTTTAGAAAACGCTTAGCCGAATTTGCAGAAGTTATGAATCCAAAAGATTATATCTGTAAAATGGTTCAAGTCGGACCAACCAGGCTCATGCTTGTAATGCACAAATCATACAGTCATTATTTGGTTGAAGAGCTTAGGCTTTTGCCTCAATTTGATGCGTCTCTTGACGATCTGAATAGTCTTAAGCCGGATGCCGTAAGTTTTTTGGGAATACCAACAAAAGTCATGGGGTCTGAGTATCGCATAGGATATTTCCTTGACCAAAAAGTCATACCTGTTTCATGGGTTGACGCTGAGGACATTACAAATTACATGGGCTATCTCAAAAAGCCGCTTCTGACAATGGGAAACGAACGCGTAAAAGCGATTGGAGGTTTGCCTGTCCATGGCTCAGCTTTTACAATCGAAGCTAAAAATGGTCTTAGAAAAACAGTTGTCCTGGCGGGCGATAGCGGCACAGGTAAATCAGAAACCATTATTGCTATGGTGGAGCAAATAATCCAAGGCATGGGCGGAGCAAGAGAAATAAAATCAGTTGAACTTTTATGTGGAGACATGCTCTCACTTTTTACAGGAGAGGATAGTCAAATATATATGATTGGTACGGAATCCGGGGATTTTATGCGCCTTACTGACATTAGTGAAAATTGGACTAAACAATTTAGAGATTTATTACATAAGGCGAGCAAAACAAATTTAACACATGCTACGAATCCGCGCGCAACCATACCCGGTCTCTGTGATCAGCATAAATTTTTACGACCGGTACGCGTCAATATGTTTCTTACTATTAACAATTTTGAAAAACCAGCAGGCACTGCGTTTCAAGAAGAACCGGATCCGAAAAATCTGCTTTTAAATACATATGTTCGTGGTTATCGCTGCGAAAAAGGCACAAGCGGCGATCAGCCGAATATTTATGCAAGCATCTTTTACAGTCAGTCTCCGCGCAAAAGAGAATTATTAAGAAAATATCGCGAAGAATTTGATGAATTGCTCGGCTGGAATAACGCTACGCTTGCTTTTGATGATGTTCCGGGCAAGGTATTTAAAGCCAGACGCATGATTCATGATCTTTTTGTTGGAGAGATGGTAAAAGTGGGAGAAAGAAAATGTTTAATAGAAAAAATAAATCACAATGTTCATGAAAACCGTTTTTATGCGAAACTAAAAGCGGAAGACGGCGAAACATTGGAA
>MFXA01000055.1:17553-32234 GCA_001787455.1 Candidatus Peregrinibacteria bacterium RIFCSPLOWO2_01_FULL_39_12
TGTGGCAACCCTTTTATTGATCCGCGAGGTATGGACGATATATTGGAGCGTTTTGCTCAGGCAATGAGAGGAGGAGCAACAAAAAGCAATGCGGTTATAACAGGCACTCTTTACACGCAATTGGCAGTACCAGGCGAACAATTCAGCGGACCTGCACGTGCTTCGCAAGCTTTAATTGATTTTATCCAAACGGACCAGCGCATCAACGAACGTTTTCAAAATAACAAAAAAAGAGTTCTGGAAAATTTAAAGAGAAAATACGGCACGGCTATTTTTGGTCAGGAGGCATTGCCACAACAGCTTGAGGCGTACAATCTCCGGCTTTTGGAAAGACACGAAAGCGAAACAACTCGGCTTGTGGATAAGGATAGCAATGTCATCCCAATAAAAACGCCTTATTGGGAAAATGACAAAAAAGACGCTATGGATGATGAATTTAAATCATCATTAATAACTCCTGAAATAGAAACAGCAATTCAAGACATTATTACTAATGCTGATTCATGTAATATTAACTTGGACGATTTCACCCCTGTACTTGGTCAATACCATTGCATAAAAAAAGTAGTTAATTCAAAAGTAGAACTGATTTACCAAATTTTATTGGTTAACGGAATAATGCGTTTGGGTGATGAAGCCAAACTTACAGATCTCTGGACTCACGAAGTAAAGAAAGCTGAAAAAATCGCAGATAAGATGATTAAAAAAGGAATGATAGAAATACCGGCTGTCAAAAAGATAAAAATGGCCGCTTAATAACCTCCCCCAAGGTGTTTTTGCGTACGCAAAAACTTTGTTGGTAAAAGGAAATAAGTGCTTCGCACTTATTTCTGTGGTGGGTCGGCCGGGGGTCGAACCCGGGACCATCAGCTTAAAAGGCTGTTGCTCTACCAGCTGAGCTACCGACCCATATCACGCAAAATTCCTAGTATGTCAAAAACGCAAACAATTCTATTCATACCTCTTGTTAAAAGCAAGCTGATCTTTTCTGTTGATAAGCTCGCTTCGCGCGCTCGCATGAAATACAGTGCAAAAGCGCAAAAGCCGGAGAGTTTTATCCGGCGGCACTTTCTTCTAACTGATCCCAGCTCACTCCTCCTTCCTCGTCGAATATAAACTGTGAATTAAAAACGACAAAGCCGGAACGGAAAACCAAAGATAGCTGTTGCTTACAATGGATCGCACAAAATTGGACTGGCTGTACATTGACCAAAGAGAAGTCCCTGCCGCTTCGGTATCCCCTCCTACAAACGAAACTCCACTTACAAAAACCAAAATTACACTGATAATAAGTCCCGCGCTCATTACGGCATAAACCCCGCTTAAAACAAGCTTAATAGCACCCGACCTGTCGTCAGCGGTGGAAACATAAAACGCTCCTCTTACCGCAAGTAAAATTACAAAAGCCACAAATACCAAAACTTTCACAAAAATCACAGCTTCATCTTCCGTGCCAAGCGCGGCAAATTTTAAAATCCTTACAAATAATTCGGACCCGCTGAAATATTTCTCAAATAAACTTCCGCTTGCATCAGCGGCCAACGCCGCAACATAAGTTCCTAAAATAACTTTTAAAGTGTTGTCGCGGCCGATAATAAAACTATAAGAAACAATTACCACGAAAAACACTAATATAAATAAGTCCCAAGAAAGATGAATATTCATATCGGAATGAGTAAATATCAATATTCAATGTAATACCGCGATAAGAAATTTGCAATAAAATATCTTTAACCGCGCCACCACCGCATCCTAAAACCACCCTTTCTTTTTTGTGTCCAATCCGGATTCTTTCGCCAGCTCTTCGAAAAGTTCCCGTTCGCGCTTTGAAAGTTTTTGAGGAATTTTTATGCGAACTTTTAAAAGATGATCTCCTGTGCCGTCATTGTTTAATTTTGGAACACCCTTGCCGCTTAGTTTAAAAACTTTTCCATCTTCGGTGCCGGCAGGTATTTTAATTTTTTCTACACCGTGAATAGTTGTAACATCCGCTTCTCCTCCAAGCACAGCTTGTACAAGAGGAATTTCAATTTCAGTATGGATGTCATAGCTGTCTCTTATAAATTTTTTGCTCTGTTCAACCGTCAAAATAATATATAAATCTCCCGAATGGCCGCCTTTTATTCCACCTTCTCCTTTTTCGCTTACGCGTATAGTTGAGCCGTTATCTACGCCCGCAGGAATTTTAACTTTTACATGCTCTTTTGTACGCACGCGGGTTGTGCCATGGCAAACCGAACATTTTTTTTCGGAAACTTTCCCGGTGCCTCCGCATTCATTGCAAACATGTGAAGTCGTAATTTGTCCTAAAATTGTATTTTGTACGGAGCGGATTTCTCCCGAGCCGCGGCAACTGCCGCAGGAAACAATTGAACTTCCGGGCTCAGCGCCGCCGCCATTACAGTGCTGACATACGTCGGATTTTATAATTTCAAGTTCTTTCTGGCATCCAAAAACAGCTTCATTGAAAGATATTTTTATATTTGCCTCGATGTCATTGCCCCTCATTGGTCCGTTTTTTTTGCCGCCGCGGCGTTTGCCGCCGGCACCTCCGAAAAAAGTTTCAAAAATGTCAGCAAAGTCACTTGCCCCATTGTTGAAGCCGGAAAAATCAAACCCTTCAAATCCGCCTCTTCCGGTAAACCCGTTTGCGCCTCCACTAAATCCGCCGCCACCACCGCCGCTCCCACCATACGCCCCAAAAGTGTCATACTGCTGTCTCTTTTTTTTGTCTGACAGTACTTCGTAAGCTTGATTTATCTCTTTAAAATTCGTCTCGGCGTCTTTATCTCCTTTATGTTTATCGGGATGATATTTTAATGCCAGTTTTCTATACGCAGACTTAATTTCCTGCTCGGTCGCATTTTTGGAAACTCCTAAAATTTTATACAAATCCTTCGGCATTACAAAAATTTTTAAGTGAGATTCACCTTTTAATTATAGCTTTTTTAAAATTATGTGTCTAGCACTCAAGTTATAAGAGTGCGAACAGCGGATTCTTATCGCGCAATACAAAGGCGATCATTGCATAATCCAAAAACCTCCGCTAAACTTCATTTCTGAAAAATATCTCATCAGATTCTGGCGCCATCGTCTAGCGGTTAGGACGTTGCCTTCTCAAGGCGAAAACCGGGGTTCGATTCCCCGTGGCGCTACCATGATCTGTACCCCAAAAGGTTACCATTTTTATCTCGAACAGGAACATAGCCGGATTTACCTGTTAAAGTATCTTTCCAGAATCGGGCAAATACATCATTTCTTCCATTGAAAAGCTTTAGAAAAATCTTGATTTTTTCATGCTTATCGTAATTCCCCAAGTGCTTTTAGTGTTTAAATTTGGCTATCAAGGAGCCATTCCCATAATCGTTTGAATTTTATGGTCTTTCCATCTTTTTCCATCTCCTTATTTTTGTCCCAGGTTATGATGGTTAAATTTTTTGCTCTTAATTCTTCGCCAGCTTCTATTAGTGCTTTTATTTCTCGCTGCTCAGTTTCAGGTACTACTGTTTCATAGCAAACTTGTATCAATTCAACAATTTCTATGCCTTTTTTTACGACAAAATCTATTTCTCGGTCGTTCCTCGTCTTGTAGTAAAATAATTCATTGTTTGGCTTCAGTCCCCGTTTAACGAGTTCAATAAACACCAAATTTTCCATTAACTTGCCTTTATCAGGAGAATGCTGAATTGCTTTGGCGTTTAAAAATCCATTATCAACGGCATAGATCTTTTTAGGTGATTTTATTCGCAGTATTGATTTTGGCGAATATCGCAATAAAGAAAATACCAAATAAGCTTCTTCAAGATATTTCGTATATTTTTCGGTAGTGGCTACACTTTTCATATCCAATGCTTTTTGCAATTTTCTTAAACTATAAAGAGAAGCGAAATTGTTTATTAAATATGATCCAAGATTCCCTATTTGTGTAGAAAATTTTACTTTGTGCCTCTTGACTACATCTTTGAAAAGCAGGGAATCAAAAAGCACCTCCAAATAATCTTTTGGATCAAGATTGCTTACAACAACTTCAGGAAAACCTCCGTTTATCAAATATTCATCCATTAGCTTTAAAAGTTCACCATGTTTTTGGGATAAAAAAGCCAAATTTTTATCTATCTGAAAATTCTTAGCTTGTAAAAATTCTTTAAAATCAAAAGGCAATATTTCTATCGGAATATGCCGTCCGGTTAAGGCGGTTGCCAGCTCTCTGGAAAGCATCCGTGCGTTAGAGCCTGTTAATACCAAGTTGTATCCTTCTCGGTGTAATCTATTTACGAATAATTCCCAATTTGGTAAATTCTGAATTTCATCAAAGAGTACATTTTTAATATTTCCATATGCGGCATGAAGTTCTTTCATCAGTTCATCTGTATTTATTCCGCCAGTAGACGCCAGGATTTCATCATCAAAATTGAAATACATAAAAGGGAGATCCTTTAAAAGCATGAAGGAAAAAACCGACTTCCCTGATCTGCGAGGTCCTAGAATAACTTTTATAAGTTTTGATTCCAACCACTTTTTGCCGAAAGGTTCCTTACTCCTTCGAACATAGTTTAACTTTAAAAAGTCTTCTTTTTCCTGTTTTTGCTTTAAAATTACATTTTTGAGCATTTTTCTATTCTTATTGGTCAAAGAAAGGATATTTTGACCACTACACTGAGTCTATTGCGCAAAAAAGAGAAAGTCAACGCTTTTTGTGAAATGAAACAATTTTTTTATACTGTCTCATCTGTCTCATTTCACGCCTAAAGGTTCCCTATGTCCAGAAAACTATTCAAATCTGCCACGGATATAATTTTCCAGCCGAAACTTTGCCGGGAATCTCATAGGCCGCTAATTTCACATCTATTTCAGGATAATTCTCGAAAAAAACGTGATATTTCTTTTTATTGAATTGCCTTGCGTTAAATTTAACCTCAAAAGCATCTTTGTCCCCGGCGATAAAATCCACTTCGTTGTTGGAAGTGGTCCGCCAAAACTTGATTTCTGATTCATCGTATCTTTCAATAAGCTGTCTAAAAACAGCATTTTCCATCAACGCCCCTTTATCTTCACGTAAAAGTGGCGAATCAAAATTTCCTACAAAAAAATTTCTCAACCCCAAATCATTAAAATATACTTTCGGCATTTTAGTCAGCTCTTTGCGTATTTTTTTGTAAAATGGTCTTACCTGAGAAACATGAAATGATTTTCTTAGAATATAAAAATATCTTTCCAAAGTTGCTTTCGAAGCTCCCAATGTGGCGGAAATCTCGGAAAAGTTCACCAACCCGCCTATGCCGCTCGCAAGAATTTTCATGAATTTGTAAAAAATTTCTTCCTGCCTGACCCCCGATTCAAAAATATCTTTTTTAACGTAAGAATATGCAATTTCAGCCAAAATTTCTTTTTTCTCCGACAAAGGAGTAAGCGCTACCTTAGGATAGCCGCCATAAATCAAAAACTCATCATAGTAACGTTTAATCTTTTCCTCATCAGTTAAACTGAGATTTAAAAAATTTGCCAACGATAATTTTTCTTCATTCTTGAATCTTAAAAATTCTCTGAAAGACAATGTTCTCACCGGAAAAATTTTCTTTCTTCCAGCGAGTGAATCATGAAATTTTTGATCCAGATAAAAGGCTGACGACCCTGACGCTAAAAGTTTAATTTTTTCTTGATACTCGTCGTATATATATTTCAAGAAATTCGTAGGATTTTTTAAATATTGGATTTCATCAATAAATACAAAAGTTTTTTGGCTTAAATCGAAAGTAAATATTTTAAAAAGATTTTTGGGTGATCTATTGAGTAATTCCAAAAACTCCGGGTCTTCGAGATTCAAAAAATAAGTGATTTTATGCTTAGCGTTTAACCCCTCCTGTAACTGCTTTAAGATAGTTGTTTTACCGGATTGTCTGGCTCCGATAAAAAGCATTAGTTCGGGATTTTTCAGAAACCTTTCCGCCTTAGTTGTAATATTTCTAAGAATGGACATTTTAAGATAATTTACTACTTACATATTGCATATTACCCGATAATTTGCAATATATCAAGCGTATTTTGCTAAAAAGGCAATAATTATTTTTGCACCTTGCGAAAATTTCATTAGTGAATAAAAATATACCCACCAAGCGACCTGCCGAAGGACGGACAACCATTCATAACCAAATAACCAAAATCCTATATGAAAAAAAGTACAATAAGCGGACTCGAAGAGTCTGCTGATAAAGAAACATCCCGCCGTGGCGGAACACCAATTACATTTGGACTGATACTTATAGTAATTGTCGCAGTAGCGGCATTTTATTGGTCAGACAATAAATCGCCTCTTTGTAATGACGGAAGTCCAAAGTACACGCTTGAAAATACTCCATTGCAATTTTGTTATTCCGAACAGTGGGGTGAACCGGTACTAAGAGATGTCGTAGCAAAAGCCGGAAAATATTTTACACTCGAATTTGCCAATACCGATGGATTGATAATGAAATTTCAATCTTTTGATTTTGAGCCCGCCGATTCGAATACGACAGCATTTAATTTTAATGAGTTAAGGCTGACCGCTGACGACGAATCTCTTAAACAGCAGTTGATGGAGCAACTGAAACTTAAAGAGAACGAACTTAAAGCCATAAAATCCGATATCTCGGGCACAAGAGCCATTCGCGCACATTTAACATTTACTGACAGTAACGGTAAAAAAATAGACACCATTAATTATTATGTGCCAAACGCAATTCCGGATTACAGCATAATAATTTCTGCAAATAATTCTATGGCGGTTGCAGTGGATGAGTTGGTGTATGATATGAAATTGTAACTCTTTTCTTGCATTTTTTTTGCAGATATGAGAAAGTGACAAAGTAGTATTACTAACCCTCATTCTATGGAGTATTTTGAAACATGGAGAGAAGCCGTCACCGCTTCACTTCAAGAATTATACGTAACGGTGACTTCATATTTGCCGAATCTGCTCGCCGCAATCGTTGTTTTGATTGTGGGCTGTATAATCGCCGCAAGCCTTGGAAGTTTGATTGCCAAACTTATCGAAGTTACGAAAGTTGATAAACTTGTCGATAAGCTGGGCATCAACGAAACTTTCAAAGCATTCGGAAAATTTAAAGTGTCGGGAATAATTGGATGGCTCGTAAAGTGGTTCTTGATACTTGTTGTTTTGATGGCTGTCGCAGACATTCTGGGACTGACACAAATTATCGACTTCTTGAAAGATGTCGCAAACTTCCTGCCAAACGTTGTAATCGCAATAGTGGTTCTTCTTATCGGTTTTATTGGCGGAAATTTTGTTTACGAAATCACATTCAGGTCTGTTAAGGCGGCTCACATGCATACTCCTGTATTTCTTGCAAATCTTGCAAAATGGTCGATTATTGTATTCGCGCTTCTCGCAAGCTTGATTCAGTTGAATATTGCAAGCGCACTTGTTGAAACATTGTTTACGGGATTTATTGCAATGCTTGCTTTGGCAGGCGGAATTGCATTTGGATTGGGAGGAAAAGAAGAGGCAGGCAAATGGCTGTCTGACATAAAGAAGAAATTGTAAATAAAAGATTTTTCCTCATTCCTTTTAAAAACCCGTCTAAGAAAGGCGGGTTTTTTGTAGGAATTTCTTAAAAGATTTTTTAAAACCATTTTCTTTTAAATATCTCCATGCACTCCGTAAATTTTGTAAACTGACCATTTTGTCCAATTTTAAACGGACATCCCTGTCGGGTGCGGACCGCGGATTTTCCAGCCATCCGACCAAAGATGACGTTGTTTTGTCATAATTGCAGTTCTCTTTAATGTATTCACTCCCTCTTCGCCCAAATTCTTTGAATTTCATGCTCACATGCTCAAATCCTCCGCGCCATTCTTGGTATAAAGCGCAAATGGCATCCGTCACAAGCCCGTGGTCGCCGCTTTTTACCGCGATGCCGGTTTCATGTTGCGCAACTTCATATGAAATTTCACTTCCGAGAGTGGTTATTACGGGAAGTCCGTATTTCATCATTTCATTTATGCGGTTTCGTGCGCCGGTAAAGGTTTCAATACAGGGTTTATCAACATTTATACCGCAGGAAGCTCTTTTATATATTAAAGGAATATCGGCGGTGTCAACCCATCCCAAAAAAACAAAGCGGTTTTTAAAAGGGGATTCCTCAATTAGCTTTTTGAATTTTGCGAATGTTTTGTTATCAAGCCCTTCAATTTCTCCGCCGGTTGAAACGAAATATAATTTATCGCAAACTTTCATCGCATCTTCAACACCTTTAAATAAGTTCCATTCATCCGCCCACGTGTTATATCCTCCAATCCAAAGAAGAATAAAACTGCCTCTTGGCACGCTTTTAAAAGTTGCACTTATGCCGTCGCCAGTATCTACGCCACTGCCAACAGCTTTCCTCCCGTTCTCGGCACTTCCTCCGCTTCCAAGAACTTTCAATTCGTCCTCAAACCATTCAATCCCGTTCGGAATATGATGCGCAAATTGATAATTGAAACTTTCGTTGTTTAATCTGCCCATCAAAGCCAATTCTCCAAGTAAAGCGAATTTTTGCGCTTCCGACACCGTCGAAAATTTATCGGCGCGCTTAATTACTATGCGCTCCATTTTATAATAATGTGAAAGATAATCGTTCGAATCCAGTTTATAGGCTTGAGCTTGAGCTTCCGCCATAATCCATCCGTTTAAATCAGACCAAAGCGGAGACTTGGATTTAATAAGAGAAGCTATATAAGAAGGATAAGTATTTACGGAAATGATAACTTCCGGAGAAAAATCATCATGAATTTTTTGTATATACGGAATCAGTTCGGGATCATTTTTTGAGATGGAGAATCTTGCGAAATTATCTGCCACAGGCGGACCCGAAGGGTCTGCTAATAAAGAAACGTTCGCAAAGCGAACACCATTTCCATCCTCTTTTCTGGCAAAATCCGCACCGTAACATTCCGGCATTGCAATCGTCACAAGCCTTATATTAAAGCCTTTATTCTTTAATAACGGTTTTAAAAATTGATACGTTCTAAGCCCCGCCGCCGGACGCGTTTTTGTATTTTCATCGGGGAGTGGACAGTTACCTATAATAAGGATTCTTTTCATGAGAGTATTTTATCATAGGTTCACGCATAAACAACAACAAAAAAACAAAATATGTAAATAGCCAAAAGCCCAAAATTTCAGAATGCAATTTCCAGAAAAAGTCAAACTGGATACCTGAAGCAAACGTCAAGAATTGGCTTGAATAAAAGAAAAAAAGAGAATAAGCATACCAGCCGCGTAGACATAATCACAACAATACACAGCGAACAGTCAACATTTTTCAGGCAAAGTGAGTATTACAATATCAATAAAATATGTCACTCTGATTTTTGAAACAGATTGGAATATGAGCAGTTATACATAACGAAAAGTGTAGCTGAAACAGTTGGCTTGTTGTAGGGGAAAACCGATATGCACCTATCCAGAAATAAGATAATAATTCGCAAAAAACCGGTAATCTTTAGAGGGGACTTGAAGAAAAAACAATTGACGATGTATAGGCGCTCTGATAAATTTCTTTCGATTAAAATAAATAATAAAAAAGAGTAAAAAGTTGAAAAAAGCGCTTGTGTAAGCCAAAAACCCGAGGAAGGCATTGCCTTCGATTTATAGGTAATATTGGCGTATAGCTAAAAAATGATAACCTGCTCACGAATACCTTAATATATATAGAAATTTCGATCTTTGAAAATTAGGTGGGAAAAGAGGATTCAAGAAAACTAAAAAAGAAAAAATTGTTTTAATTATCGCCCGCCTTTGGTGAGGCTGATAGTTAAGACTTTAATATATATTTCAGATATTACGGTAAAACTAAAAATTAATTTTATAACCTTTAACCCTAAATACATATGGGACAACTAAGAAGGGTAATTGCCTCCTTATCTTTGGTGGCAATTCTCTCAACGCTGGTCATTACGACTACAGCGTTCGCGGCGTATAAGGATGTGCCAGAAAGTCACTGGTTCGCCCAATACGTTGACACTCTTGGCGAGCTCGGCGTTATTGATACAACAAAGGATAATTTTTATCCTGACAAATCAATTAACAGAGCAGAGCTTGTTAAGATGGTAACTGTAGGTGCAGGAACATCTACGGAAGGCCTTCCAACAACGAGCAACTACTCGGATGTTTTGGCCGCAGATTGGTTCTTCGCTCCTGTACATGCCGCAGAAGCTGCTGGCATTATCAAGAGTGGAACCAAATTTGATCCGCTCGGCACATCAAACCGCGCGCAAGCCGCAAAAGTAATTGTTGAGGCTTTCGGCATTGATACTGTTGAATTGGATGAATCTCCTTTCTCCGATGTTAAATCCGGAGAATGGTATTATGACTACACAAACACAGTTTACTGCTATGGCGTCGTTGGCGGATTCGCCGATGGTACATACGGCGGTGGAAAGGACGTTACGAAAGCTCAATTCGGCAAAATGATCTCTATCGCTTCCGAAGGTCCGGAATTAAAAGAAGAATGTGTGGTTACTGAAGAAGAAGAAGGTGGAACTGAAGAAGAAGGCGGAACTGAAGAAGAAGGCGGAACTGAAGAAGAAGTGGTTGGCGGAGGTGACTTAACGGTAGCTTTGGCAGACAGTTCTCCTGTTGGAACAACTGTTGGTAGCGGTACTGCTTACAATGGAGTACTTTCTTTCACAGCTACGGCTGGTGCGGAAGGAGCTTCACTGGAGGGTGTAACGTTAAACAAAAGCGGGCTTACTACGGATTCCAATGTCTCAGGTGTTAGTGTATGGGTTGGTAACAAGAGATATGGAAATATAGTAAGTGTTTCTGAAGCAGTAGCTACAATACTTTTCCCAAATGATAAAATTGTAATACCTGCAAATGGAGAAGTTGTAGTAGATGTTAAGATTAATCTCGCTAGTACTGCAGGCTCGGGAACTGTTCAATTTGGAGTTAAGAGTGTTGATGCTGGAGAAGGAACTGTAGCAGGATTAGATTCCGTTATCTGGGGTGATACATTTGGTACAGTTGATGGTACAAATAGCGTAGGTACCCTAGTAATTGACTCGGAAACTTATTCTACCGCTACCAGGAATGTAAAGATGGGTACTACAGATCAACCTATAGCCAAATTTACATTTGCCGCCGGAGCAAACGAAAATCTCGAAGTCCTAGAAGTGCGATTTAGAAACAATGGGAATTCCAGTGACGGAGACGTTACGAATATAGCTTTTGTAGACCAGGCGGATTCAGCTAATGAATTAAAAGCTGTAGCGGAGGGTACGACTGATAAAGTCGTAGTATTTGATTTCCGCGACAGTCCGCTTTTGATAGATAAAGGTGAAACAAAAACTTATATTGTTCAAGGCGATGTAATCAGCGGCTCAACAAGAACTACTCAATTCTTGATTGATAATGATTACGACACTATGGTGAATGGACTAACTACCGGTTCAGGCATCTTGCCTACGGCTGGAGCTAACGAAGTCAGCTTCCCGGTTGGTGATCGTGCTTCAAGCGCAACATTCAATCAAATTACAGGCGAAGAGGGTAGCTTGACCGTTTCTAAAGATTCCACTTCTAAATCTGGCAATATAGGTGTGGGAGGTAAGCAGGTTGCAGTCGGTACTTGGAAACTTGAATCTACAGGTGAAGATATTGAAATAAGAAAAGTTGCTTTCGATCTTGATAATGGAGATGCAGGTAGCCTTGCTGACACTACGGACATTACTGGAACTGTAAAATTGGTTAAAGATTATGGAAAAGAAACAGAGGCAACTGTTTATTCAATAGCTGCAACTGATGCTGATCTTTATGATGGACTTACTACTGCAAATACCGATGAACAATTCACTTTGGCTACCTATTTTACGATTTCTGCAGGAACAACTGGCACTTTGACAGTATTGGTTGACATAAGTTCAAGTGCAGCAGCAGCTCAAACTATGCAGGCTACAATGGCCAATGTTTACTACAAACGTCTTTCATCTGGTACGTATAACACGGCTATTACTACCGCGGTTCCAGCCAATACTTTAACTGCTGAAACTGCTACTTTAACGTTGGCTATCAATAACAATTTGCCAAGCGGCAGCATCGTTGCTGGTGTCTCCGACGGCTTGATCGGATCATTCAACTTACAGGCAGGATCAGCTTCAGGAGTAAGTGTCCAAACAATTATAGTTGATGTTACTGTTGGCGGACAAACAGTAATTGGAGAAGTAACTAACCTAAAGCTTAAGGATCACGCTACGGGCTTGCAATTAGGGTCAACTGTTGGTTCTCCTACTGCTATTGATAACTCATTTAATGTTTCCGGAGGCTTAAAGGTCGCTGCTTCTGGCACAGCTACTGTTGATGTATATGCGAACCTAAGCACATCTGCAGCTACATCAACCGCTACGGGCAGTGTTCTTAGTTTAATAGAGGCTACTACAGATATCGTTTATGTCGGAGATATAAGCAATGCTTCTTCTAGCACCGGTATAGCAGCTACAAATTTCCAGACAATGACAATTAGAGGTAGTGGCATTTTGACGGTAACCCGTCCAAATCAAACCGCTCAAAGCATAGCTCATGCTTCAGAAACTGCGGTACAGCTATTGGCATTTAATGTTGAAGGTAAATACGAAGACATAAAAATTGATAAAGTTCTCTTATCTACAAACAATGCAAGCGGCAACTTTACAAATTTCACATTAAAAGATGCGGCAGGTATTACTTTGAAACCAGGAGCTACTGTAATCAGTAATAACGTTACTTTCGCAGGAATTAACGATCTCGTAACAAAAGATGGCAGCGAAACTTACTATGTCTACGCGGATGTTACAGGTTCAGGAGCGGTAAATTCTGCCCAAATCGGCTCAGTGCGTCTTGAAGGTGTTGATTCTACAGGACAAGCATCAGGCAGCAACATCGTAGAAATATCCTCAACAACTGAACTCGGAGCTACAAGCTCTTTGGGGCACTATGCTGTTGGTGATGTAATCTTAGATTCTCAGACTGTAAGTAAATATGGTATGGTTACAGGTACGACCGCAAATGATGATGGATTCAGTATCTCAGGAACAGGTCCTACAGTTGCCCTTGAGAATACAGCCGCTGCAGCAGAAACAATACTTGTTACAGATTATATTGCCAAATTCCCTGTTATCGACAAATGGATAGTTCAAACAGGTCTTACAGATAATCCGGCTTATGCACAGGGAGATTTACTCTTCGTTTATGATGCTGCTGGTGCTGATACCAATAATGGTCTCTGCATAATAACTACAGCTGCAGCTGCAAATACCTTAACAGTTGCCAGCAATTTGGGAACTTCGTGTGAAGGAGCAGCCGCTGCCAATATTGCTCTTGCCGCAGGCGATAGAGTAACCCGTCTCCTAGCCGCTACATCTTACGAAACTGAAGACGATGTTACCGCAGCTAATAGAACATACACTTTAGGAGATGTTGTATGGTTGCAGGACGGAGATGCCGCTGGAAACAATAATTTACATGTAGTAGAAACTACAGTAGCCGCAGCAGCAGCTATTAATGGAGCAAGTGCCATAGTGGACGCTGTGACCTTGGCAAACAATGATATACTTGCTTATTACACAGCTGTCGCAAAGGAAGCTTATTCTACAGCTTCTACCAACTCTTATGCTGCTGGTGAAATAGTTTTGATCATGGATACTTCATTGAACTCTACTACCGCAAACAGTCTATTCTATATTGTTGATGAAAACTTCGTGGCAGGTACAAGCTTTGCAGACAATGCAGATATTACCGATCCTGATTTAACAATAGCTGCTGGTGATATTATTTCAAAACTCTGGAACACCTCTACAACGGGAAGCGTAAAAGTTCTTCATGATGTTGAACCTACGATTACGCTCTCCTCTGAAACTGTAGCTACAGGTATCAGTGGTGCCAGCCAGAAGGTTGCAGTATTCGATGTAAAGGCAAACGGTCCAAGAGATCTCTATATAGAATCATTCGACGTTAGATGTACCGGTTCTTATTCAACAAATGCCGGCGCTAATGACAACGAATTCAAGATTTATGTGGATGATGTATTGAAAGTTACAAGTACGGCTACTGATTGTACTGCTGCCGCAGGAAACACCATGACCTTCCCAAGTCCTGGTATCAAGATAATTTTCAATCAATCTTCTCAGTTTGAAGTTTGGTATGATACAAATGCCACATCAGGACAGGCTTCAGGAGAATCAATGCAGTTTGTACTCAATGGGACAGCGGGTCAGACGAACGGAGGCGCTGTAGGTTGGTACTATACGGCTGCTGATCCTTCGCCGGGAACAGAACCAACATATTCTAGTCCAACAAACTATCTTGATAACTATCCTGTTACTGGACCTACTCTAACTTACTAATCTTTCCTTTTCGTTTGATCACGTAAGTTAATTCAAAAACCGCCCGGCATTACGCCGGGCGGTTTTTTTTATATTGAAAATTATGAAATAATCGCTAAAATTAAAGTACTCTAACATTTTAAACAAAAAATATGCATAAGTTTATTAAGACGATTTCAATAATACTAGGAATATCGGGCCTCATTCTTATTTCAGCTTGCGGCAGTCAAAAACACGAACCGGTTTACACTGAAAAATTAATTCTCGAAACAAGAACTATTCCCGAATTTTTCATGAAAGTAATCGATATAATACCCTCTTCAGAAGGCGAGCTGGCATTTAAATAC
>MFXA01000055.1:32294-36056 GCA_001787455.1 Candidatus Peregrinibacteria bacterium RIFCSPLOWO2_01_FULL_39_12
ACCCTTAAAAGGTAAGGAGGTGGTCTATAGAGGCGGCACGGCTGAGAAACAATGGATTTTTAAAAAACACATAGAAATTTACGGTGGGCAGATAGTTAAAGTTAAAGTCAATTTAAGCGAAAATATTTACTTTTTGGCTATCGAGGATAACAAATACGTTCTATACACAGAAAAAGAAAACAAACCTCAAAAAATAGCCGAACACATGATAATTGACGATTTTGTTTTTGATAGAGAAGAGAATGTTGCATATATTTTTAAAGACAGCATAGATGGAGGTTGGAAACTAAAATATAAAGATTACACTTCTGAATCCTACAAAATCATTTATAAATATATCATCGACAAAGATAATAATCCCGTCTTATTGGCAAGAGATAATAACGATGTATTATATTTAGTCAGAGGTGATAAATCCTTAGAAGTTAAAGGTAATTATGGTGAGTTTGGTAATTTAATTGCCAGTAGTAGCGACGGATATGCCTTTAGTGCTTTAAATAAAGACAATAGTCAATGGCAAGTTATAACTAATGAAGATATTTATACTCTAGGAGGAGCCATTAGAAGAGTTAAGAGTAACAAACGTGAGGATATCGTCGTTTCATATACAGCTACTGACGGGCAGAGCAAATTGAAATTTCTTGATCAGGAGACCGACTACGATTCCGGCCAGCAAATCAACGATTTTTATCTTGATGATTATGGTAACTTGATCTATATCATAAAAGGATCTTCAGGCGAATGGCAATTAAAAATAAATAAAACATCTGTTGGTTCTTTTGTTCGCATGGACAGATTATTCCCAACTTCTGACAAAATCTATGCAGCAGGTGAAAAATCCAGCGGGGAACTCGTTTATATAGAACTTACCTATGATAAATAACCAAATAAATAAAAAATTATGAAAAAAATACTTATTACGATCACTGCACTGGTTATTTTTATTATACTTATCGTATACACAGGTAGTAGAGAAGAAAAGGCTGCTGACATAAGTAAACAATATAATAATGATAAATTTGGTATTACTCTGGATTATCCCGAAACCTTTACTGTTGAAGAAACGGAAAATTCTTTAACCATCTATCACTTTAAAGAACAGCCGGTTCCTTATTTCGTAGTTAATTTCTCGGAAAAAACTACCGATACGCTAATCAGTGAACTTAAAGAAAAAGTAATCTCACGGGATACAACTGAATTTAATGATGAGGATGCCATAAAAGTAACAATTTTTAATAAGGAACTAGAGAAAAATGTTGATTTTTTTTACATTGAAAAGAGCGGCAAGACCTTTTGGTTTTCCTGCTTTGATGGCTTATACGAGGAGATTTGCAACTCTATCGAATTTGAAAATTAAAACTAACAAAACAAAGTGAGAATTTGTCTAGAAAAAATGAGTAACTGAATCAGCTGAAATTTGTTTTAAAAGCTGTTGGTTGGTATAATCTTTCCGACCTTTTAATTAAAATAATTTAAAATATTTCTTAATCAAATTTCTATGAAAAAGTTAGTAATTGCACTATCAAAGAGGCTTTTGCTTCTCAGCATAGTAATTGGTGCCTCTGCTTTAATGGCATCGACTGCTTTTGCTGCCAACAAAGTCATCGATTTTGGTACTATAACTAGCCAAACATTCGCCAAGAACCAAGGAGCTACGGCTTTCGCCCCAACAATAATTGTTACGGACGATGGTACTACCCCTACGATTACAGAAGCAAACGACATCAGGCTTGTCATACCTGCAGGTGCCACTAACGTTGTATGGGACGCCACGGATACATCAATTATTATCAATGATACTGGAGCAGATGCAAAGATCCAACAAACCGCAGGTGGTGCTGCCTGTAGCGGAACGGGAGAATGTACGGTTACTGTGACATACGCGGATTCCAATAAGACAATGATAATTCCTGTAGCCCCGGGAGGGTTTGCGGCTGCAGATAGCATTCAGATAAAAACTCTGACCACAACAATGACAACTTTTACCGCTGAATTTGATGATATCGGTCTTGAGCTTTCAACCAATGGAGATGGTACGGCAGAGGCAGATTGCGGAGCTGGTGGTGCAACTGCCTGTAACACACAGACTTTAGCGGCTGGTGAGAACATAGACGTTGGCGCAGTTATCATAGCCTCAGCGGCGGCTCAAAAATTTGCTACAAATCAAGCGGCCGTTGCAATAAGCGCAATAACTCTAACGGAAGATGCTGCTTCACCTGTACTTAATTCTACTGATGACATCAGAATCACTATTCCATCTGGATCCAATTTTATTTGGGATACAGCGGATACAACACTCACTTTAACTGACGGTGCAGGCACCCCGCTTGCTGATACGGGAAAAGTAACAAGCTGTGCTGCCAGCCCTTGTACAGTAACTCTTACTGGTGCGAATTTTGAAGATAGCGGTAGAACACTGTTTATACCGTTAGCAGGAGCCTTTGCTGCAGGAGATGCCTTTGTAATAACGGGTATTAATTATAAAACTTTTTCCGCACGATCAGCGGGTACCGACAATCTTGACTTGGATGTAGCTCCTGGTAGCACAGTAGTGAGTACTGATACTGCAGCCATTTCAGTTAGTACTCCAACCATTTCCTCTTCAGCAGCACAGCAATTTACATCCGGCATGAATACGCAACCGCTGGATTGGACGATTACTATGACGGAAGATGCAAGCGTTGCCATCATAGGTGCTGCCAACGATTTTGTAATCAAAATACCATCTGCATTCAATATGAATTTTGATCCAGCTGATACAGGAGGCATAACGGTTGGTGGAATAGCTGCAACTGTAGCTAAGGTTGCACAATCACAGGGCGGTGCCGTTTGTGCTTCAGCTACAACATGCACCGTTACGCCACTATATTTTCAAGCCGACGGAACAAGCGCTTGCACAGCTGCCGCAGGTAACTGTAGAGCAATGAGAGTACCGATAGATGCAGCAACACTTGCCGCAGGAGACATATTAACAGTTACAGGCGCCTCTCTATTCAACTTTTCATCCGCTTCCACCGCGGATAATCTTGAGCTTGAAGTGGTGGCAGCGGCAAGCTACGGGACAGCTGCTGTTGATGAGGACAACCAAACAATAACGGTTGTTGTAGGAAGTAGTACAAAAGGCAAAGACAAGACACCTACAGCAGCACCAACTAATTTTAAAGTCAGCGATGAGGCTGTCCTAACATGGACGGACCCAACAGCTACCGACTTAAAAGAAATAGAAATTCTTAAAGGAATAGGAAGCGATCCGGTTAACGGAACACCTATTGCTATCGTTGCTAAAGGCGTGAAAACATATACGGATAGTAGCGCCGTGGCGGGACAAACCCTCAAATATATAATCCGAGCAAAAGATACATCAAACAACATAAGTGCGAATAGCGAAACAGTAACAATTACGGTAGCGACACCTCCCGAACCCGCAGCCGCAGAGCCAATTAACGTTACTTTAATCGAGCAAAACACTTCCGGCCAATCCGGTACTGCGACAATTGAAGAAGTTACAGGCGGATTAAAAGTCACGCTCGCATTAACAGGAAATCCTGCAAATACACAGCCGGCACATATCCACAGCGGATCATGCGCGGAGCTTGGCGATGCAAAATACACATTGACCTCGGTTTCGAGCGGAGCTTCTGAAACAACACTTGATTTAACAATGGACGAATTAAAAGCAGGATATCCTTTGGCAGTAAACGTTCATAAATCAACGGAAGAAGCTGGAACATATTACACTTGCGGAAATATTGGAGCGGAAAC
>MFXA01000056.1:0-3117 GCA_001787455.1 Candidatus Peregrinibacteria bacterium RIFCSPLOWO2_01_FULL_39_12
ATTTTATACAGGAACAGGATGAAGACGCTCATGAAAAAGTCGCAAAAAATCTCGACAACGCAAACGAACTTTGCATAATTGTTTTTTACGAGAATGAAGCGCCAAAAAAAACAAACGCACTATTCAAAAAAATAGCGAAAATCGGACAGGTTGAAGAATTTCCACGACCCTTTCCGGCTGACATCACGAAATGGATATTGAACAAAGCAAAACAAGACAACATTAACATAGACCTAAGGGAAGCCGGATATCTTGGACAATATTGCGAACCGAACTTATGGACAATTTCCAACGAACTGGAAAAATTAAAAATCTACGCAAACAGTCGTCAAATAACAAAAGAAATGATAGAAGAACTTTGCACGCCTTCTCTCACATCTTCAATATTCAAACTAACCGATGCGGTAGCGCAAAAAAACGTAAAAGACGGACTCATCACTTTCTCAATATTAAAAGACAGCGGCGAAGATTTGATAAGAATATTTTTCATGATCGCAAGACACTTCCGCATCCTTATTCAAGTCAAAGAAATGCTGGAAAAACGAGAAAATCAGCAGTCAATAATAAGAAGGCTGAAACAGCATCCGTTCGTTATCCAAAAAACATCGCTTCAATCCAAAAATTTTACACAAAAACGCCTCGAAGAAATCCACGAAAAATTGCTAACAATCGACATAAAAACAAAAACCGGAAAAATTAAAAGTTATAGAGGGGACAACAAAGAATTTGAACTGGAAGTGGAAAAATTAATTATAGATTGCTGTAAGTAGCTGTAAATTACGTCACAATGGATAACCACCTATTAACCGTCTTAACAACCCTGGGACTGACAGACAAGGAATCAAAAGTTTATCTTGCCGTAATAAAACTTGGGACTTCCATAGTATCGGACATTTCAAAATCGGCGGGAATAAACAGGGTCACAACTTACGACATCCTTGAAAAGCTGAAACAAAAAGGGATAATCAGCCACTTCACGAAAAAACAAATAAAATACTTCAGCGGGATATCCCCGGAAACTCTTCTTGAAGAATATGAAAGAAAAACAAGCAACCTCAGAACAGCAATACCAAAATTCAAAGCATTGACAGGAGAAATACACCATCCGAGAGTAAGATATTTTGAAGGAATTGAAGGAATAAAAGCAATTTACACAGACACTTTAACCAGCAAAACGGAAATACTTAACTACTCAAATTCCGCAGAAATCCGCAAAAAATGGCCGAATTACGACAAGGAATATGTGGAAAAACGCGCAAAAAAGAAAATTTTTCTGCGGGGAATTTGTCCGAAAGATGCAACGGGAGAAATAGTTCACGCACAAGATAAAAAATATTATCGCAAACTCAGGCTTGTCCCCCAAAAAAAGTTTGATTTCACAAACGAAATAAATATTTACGATGACAAAGTTGCAATAATTTCATTCAAAGATGAACTTATAGGGATGATTATTGAAAGCGCAGAAATAGCAAACAGCCAAAGAGCGATATTCAATATGTGCTGGGAAAGTAGCGAGAAATGCGATCTAAAGTAAAGAAAAAAGGCTTCTGGCAGTTAGGTTGAAGACAATCGCGAGGCTTCGCGACCACGGACTCGCCGAAGGCGAGGAGCGAAGCCGAGCGTTTAGCGAAGCTTCACTCGGTGGGTGAAGCGAGCGTGTCTGAAACCTGACCGCCATAAGCCTTGCATTTAACTTAGCAATTCATACTAACTAGAAGTTCTCCAACCAATCCGCAACCCTTAAGCACCTTCCCTCCTCAAACTGCGGAGCGATAATTTGAAGGCCGATCGGCAACCCGGCCTTGGATTTTCCGCACGGACAAGCCAAGGAAGGAAGCCCTGCAGCGCTTGCGGGAATTGTCAAAGCATCCGCCATATAAAGAGCCAAAGGATCGTCCGTAAACTCCCCAATCTTAAACGCAGTAGTCGGGAAAACAGGCGCAACAAGCACATCCACTTTTTCAAAAGCCTTATTAAAATCTTCAATAATAACAGTTCGAACCTTAAGCGCTTTTTTATAATACGCATCAAAATATCCGGCGGAAAGCACGTAAGTACCAATCATAATTCTTCTTTTAATCTCATCTCCAAAACCATCTCCTCTTGCCTGAAAATAATAATCAACAAGCTCTTCCGGATCCTCTAGCGGCTTTTTCCCATAACGAATCCCGTCAAAACGTTCCAAATTGGCGGAAAGCTCGGCAGGCATCGTAATATAATAAACGGCAACAGCATACTTTGTGGACGGAAGGCTTACCTCTACAACTTTTGCTCCGGCATCATCCAATTTCTTGACAGCAGATTTAACCGCATCCGCAACTTCTTTATCCACTCCTTTTCCAAAATATTCCTTCGGAAGCCCAATCTTCATCCCTTTAACATCTTTCCCCAAAAATCCCAAATAATCGGGAACCTCCACATCCGGCATGGTCAAATCCCTGCGATCCTTTCCGGCAATTGCGGAAAGAACTATCGCAATATCTTTAACAGTCCTGCCAAAATTTCCAACAGTATCCCATGAAGAAGCCATCGCGGTAACTCCGCTTCGGCTAACTCTTCCATAAGTGACTTTCATCCCGTAAATTCCGCAAAAAGAAGCGGGCAAGCGGATAGAACCGCCTGTATCCGTACCCAAAGAATACATGCACATATTCGAAGCCACGGCAGCCGCACTCCCTCCGGAAGATCCTCCCGCAACACGGGTTAAATCATAAGGATTACGGGTTGCACCAAAACACGAACTTTCAGTCGATGACCCGCACGCAAATTCATCCAGATTTGTTTTTCCTATCATCACTATATGATTTTCTTTAAGCCTTTCAATAACAGTCGCATTATACGGAGGGATAAAATCTCTTAAAATCGGCGAACAGCAAGTGGTTTTAACACCTTTTGTATTTATAATGTCCTTTATTCCGGCAGGTATACCCGCCAAAACCGGCAAATCCTTCCCTTCAGCCAGCATTTTATCAACTCTTTTTGCCGATTCATAAGCCCCATTTTCATCCACATAAACAAAAGCCTTAATATCACCATCCTTCCCCCCTATTGCAGTCATGCTCGCATCAACAAGATCCTTGCTGGAAAATTTTTTTTTCCGCAATCCGTCCGCCGCCT
>MFXA01000056.1:3239-9578 GCA_001787455.1 Candidatus Peregrinibacteria bacterium RIFCSPLOWO2_01_FULL_39_12
CCGCTTTGCGCAGGCAAAATCGCATCTTCCTCCATCACATTTTTAAGTCCCGTAACCTGACTTGTTTCAGCAACCTTTTTAGTATCAACTTCATTCAAAACATCCATATAATCAAGAACGCCGCTCAACTGCTTGCTAAACTTCTTAACTTCTTCATCGGTCAGCCTGATTCTTGCCAACTTAGCGATATGCCTGACTTGATCTTCCGTAAGCATAAAAAGTGAGGAGTTAGGGAATTTTGCTCTGCAAAATTTCTGACAGTAGTATATAATCGTAATCGCATGAACACAATTCAAAACATCAAAAAAGTTGCCCTGATTTTTTTTATTGCAACAGGCTTGCTCCACTTCGGATCGGCAATATTTATTGCAAATGATTTATACATAAAAGAAGCCTCTATTCTTAACAAAATAATGGACATTCCGTTTATAATAACGGGCTTAATTTACGGACTCGCATCTTTAAGATTAACCCTCACAAACCTCGAATCAAAACACAAAACACTGGACATTATTTTAATATCTGTAATCATATTAGTCCTTATTGGACTTATCGCTATAAACTTATTTATTCCGGACTTAACGCGGACATGAAATGAACAAAAAAATATTAGTAATGGTATTCGGAACATTTGATTATCTCCATGCGGGACACGAAAACTTGTTCAGGCAAGCACGTGAACTTGGAGATGAAATAATCGCGGTTGTGGCAAAAGATAAAACTGTAAAAGCTATAAAAGGGCACTCTCCTGACCACAGCGAAAAAGAACGCATTGAAAACCTGAAAGCCACAGGATGGGCAGATCAAATAGTTCTCGGTCACCATAAAGACAGAACAAAAGCGATAAAAGAATTTAAACCGGATGTAATAGCGTTGGGCTACGATCAATTTGCATTCACATATCGGCTGGAGAAACTGCTTATGGATATACACTTAAACACAAAAATCGTCAGATTAAAACCGTACAGACCGGATATTTACAAATCTTCCATACTGAGAGAAAAACTCATTGAAGAATCCGCCCGTGTGAATGTATAATCAGAAAGATAATCATTCAAGGAAAATGTCGAACAAAACAAAAATCAGCCATTTGCTAAAAAAAAGCCTCGGTTTAAGCATAAGCAATATTTGGCGGAATAAAATTCTTTCCTCGGCGACAATATTTGTTACAGCCACAATAATTTTTATATTCAACATAATCCTTGCCGTAAATTTTATTGCCAACTCCGCCCTGCAAGACTTAAATAAAAAAATCGACATTACGGTTTATCTAAAAGATGACACAACCTACGAACAAACAGAAAAATTAGTAAATGAAATAAAATCTATAAAAGAAGTGGAGGCAGTTACGCTTATTTCAAAAGAAAAAGCGCTGAAAGAATTTAAAGTTTCCCATCCAAACATTTCACTTTCATTTGAGAAATATGGGCTTGGCAATCCCCTTCCGGCAAGTTTAAATATCACAACAATAGATGCGAAATATCATAGTCCGCTCATAGAATATTTATCGAAAGACAAATATAAAATTTACTTTTCCAACATTTCAAGAGCGGAAGAAGAAAACGGAAAAATAATTTCAAGCGTATCAAAAAATCTGCTCGAACTTACAAATTTCACAAAACAAATTATTTTCTGGCTCATAGTTATATTCGTGCTTGGCGGCACATTGATTGTCGTAAATGCGCTTCAAATAAACATTTTTTCACGGAAAAAAGAAATTACAATTATGAAATTGGTAGGTGCTTCAAACTGGTTCATACGATCCCCTTTCATGATAGAAAGCATAATTTATGGAACGCTCTCGGTGATTTTAAGTTTCGTCATGCTTTTTGTACTATCAAAAAATATCCAAATTGAAGAAAGCAGCTTATTCAGCTACTATTCGGGAATAAACTTTTACATAATTTTCATTATAGAACTTGCTTCGACAGTGGCGCTTTGCGTTGTCAGCTCGATGATTACAGTACACGAACACTTAAGAAAAGACATTTTATAAACATGAGAAGCAAAAACACAGCAGGAGTAATTTTAGGTCATAAAAATATAAACGAAGCCGACAAGCTGGTTTTTTTATACACGGAAAATTTCGGAAAAATCATCGCAATCGCAAAAGGCGCACGCAAAATAACCAGCAAATTTACAGGACATTTGGAAACTTTAAATTTTGTTAAAGTCGAACTTTATTTTGGAGGGAAATACACATTGGTAAAAGAAATTGAAACAATTAAAAATTTTAAAGAGATAAGAGATGATCTGGAAAAACTTAGAAACACACTAAAAGTAGCGGAAATCACAAACAAATTAACGTACGAAAACGAACAAATACCGAATTTAACTCAGTTGCTGGAAAATTGCATAAAGCTGATATGCTCAACAAAAAGACCACACGTAGTAATACAAAGTTACACAATAAAAATATTAAACCAAATAGGCGTTATCCCCGACTTTAAAGAAATAGACACCATCCTCGAAAAAAAATATCTCAAATACTTAAATTTCATTAAAACAAAACCATTGGAAGAATCCGAAAAAATCCATTTAAGTTTGGAAGAAGAAAAAAACGTGGACAAAATAATAAAAAAACTCCTCCAGTACGCCTAGGCTTCTGTAGCCATTCTCTAAAACTTATCCTGTCTTACAACCTTTACCACGCCCTTAACCTGCTCAAGCTTATCCATCAAAACGTCAAACTGATCCAAGTCGACTAAATCCAAAAGGAAACAGTCATTGTTCAGCCCTGAACTGTCTTTTTTCATCGCAACATCGGCTATGTTTATCCCCATACCGGCAATAATGGAAGTGACGTCATGTATAAGTCCAACACGCGAAACAACAGTCAGCTTAATTCCAACTCTATAAAGTGACTTGGTATTTATACTTTTTTTCCCTTTCCAATCGGCAAAAATAATTCTTTCGCCGTTCAACGAATCAAGTAAAGAACATGAAGATTTATGAATACTTATCTTCCCAACTCGAGTAACATACCCAATGATCTTATCTTTAAGTCCGGGAGAACAGCAAGAAGCCATTTTAACAGGAAGCCCACTTTCCCCGCCAACAACAACATTATCCTCAAGCACATTATTTTTATCTTGCACAACAATATCGGAAACAATTCTTTTAGTGGCAAGATTCATCTCGTAAGGATAAATTTTCCGCACAATATCATTGGCAATTTTAGAACCATTGCCAACTCCCTCAACAAGAGCTTCTCTTTGCGTAAGAGTTAAGTTTTTACCGCCAAAATCCTTCAAAATCGAATAAGATTGATCGAGAGCCGGTTTCTGTAAACGCTCAAGCTGGGCATTAAGTATTTTTTTCCCTCCCCTAATATTATTTTCTCTGTTCAATGAGCTAAACCATACTTTAATCCTATTCTTTGCAAAAGAAGTCTTCACTATGGAAAGCCATCTCAGCTTCGGTACTGCATCTTTTTTTGTAATAATTTCGACAACATCCCCATTCTCAAGTTCATAATCAAGTGGAACAAGAGCGCCGTTAACTTTAGCCATTACACACCTGTTGCCGACATCGGTATGCACGGCATATGCAAAATCAATGGAATTAGCCCCTTGAGGCAAATCTTTCACCTCACCTCTCGGAGTTAAAACGAAAATTCTGTCTCTGAAAATATCCACCTCCACTTCTTTTAAAATTTCAGCCTCGGAATTCGAGCCAAAAAACTCATTAACATGCTGAAGCCCCTTTATCCACTCAACTTGCGATCCAACACGGGAATTATCAACAGAACCAACTTTTTTATATACCCAATGAGAGGCAACTCCATATTCGGCTTCCCTATGCATCTCGGCATCACGAATCTGAACTTCGACAAGTCTATCAACATTCTTCGGAGCAATTCCAACTACAACAGTATGAAGACTCCTATATCCGTTCGGCTTAGGCACCGCAACATAGTCTTTAAATCTATTGGAAAGAGGCTTCCATTCACTGTGCAAAAGACCCAAAACAGAATACAGATGATCATAAGTGGGATTCCCATCTTCATCTTTTTTTACAGGCAAAACTATCCTGACGGCAAAAAAATCAAAAATATCATCAAGAATACTTAAACCTTTTTCTTTTAACTTCACGTAAATACTGTAAGCACTTTTGACTCTTCCGGAAACCTGCGCGGAAACACCCTTATCTCTAAGATAATCAACAATCTTATCACAAATCTCATCAACTGCACCTTTTCTTAATTCGCCGAATTTTTCAATTTGCCGGTTTATATCCTCATACTCTTCCGGATGCAAATATTTAAACGCATAATCTTCAAGCTGTACTTTCATTCTGTAGATTCCCAGCCTCGAAGCTATAGGCACATACAACTCCATAGTTTCACGAGATATTTGTATCTTTCTCGCTTCATCACTCAAATTATCAATATCTCTCATTTTACATAACCTCTTTGCAAGCCAAATAAGAATTACTCTTAAATCCTTCGCCATGGTAAGAAACATCTTTCTGAAAATTTCAATCTGCGACTTTTTATCATTCTCGGCATAATTTAATTCAAGAAGCCTTTTCAAAAACAAAAGTATATTAAGCACGGATTGACCAAAAAGTTCCTGAACCCTTTCATCAGTCAAAAACCCAAGCATATAAAGTTCATGCACAAGAATAGCAATAACAGTATCCTCGTCGGGCTTTAAGGGCATAAGAATCTCTATAACCGCCATCAGCTCCGAAACATCGACATCGGTATCCTTATATCTGTCGATTGCAAAATCAAAAGCACGGCTTACTCTGGCTTCGTCAAAGCCTTTATTATAATGTTTTATCTTTTCTAATAATTCCAAAACCATATTTAATTTAAAAAAATTGTACAGTTTGTGGAATTCAAATTATACGCCCACTCTGAAAAAAGTGGAAGAATTTTGATGCTACTGAGGTAGAATAATTATTGCATCAATATTGGACTGCGGCACTTCAAACACTTTCACTCCCTTAATTAAAGCCTCGCTGTTAACACTGATATCCTCATATCTCGGCTCTAAAATGTTTTTGTAATCGTTGACCAATTTAAGGATAGACTGATTTGCGCTAAAATAAGCTTTTAAAGCAACAACCTGCTGGGAAGAATCAACAAATTTTTCCATAGAATTATAAGCGCTGTCCCCATTCATAGCCTGCACTTCAGCAAAAAACTGCTCTTCGTAAACCACCCTCTGATCATTTAAAAGCATGTATTCCGCACGAACCCTTTCGATTTCGCTCTCGATAAACACAGAGGTACTCTCCGCTTTTCCGATAAACTCTTTCATTAAATTAAGATGATCCACCAAAGCCGCACGCCTGTCCACAGCCAAATCAAGCAGTTTATATATATCGGTTTCACTGATATTTTTTAAACTTCTAATAAGTTCGGCATACTCCGAAAAACGATGTTTTTTAAAATCCCCTATTTCACCAAACACAAAACTTGCGGTAAGTCCGGATGTTGACCCCCAAGTGGTAATCGGCTCGGCAATAATATTTTCCACCGCAGGCTGATATTCAAGCCCGAAAATATAAGAAGAAACTACGCCAAAAATATTTCCGGAAGAATCGTCGGAAAGTTTATCTCCGGCCTCCAACCCGCCGCCAACCGTATCAACCCCATTACTATCCGACTCTTCGCTAACCTCATCTCCCCAGAAAATGAAAACTTTGTACCATCCAAAAACAAAAAACAATAGAGCAATAACTGCGACAACAAAAACCGAAGCAAAAACAACGATTTTCCTTTTGGTAATCCCCGCGGATTCCAAAACTTTAAAAAATTCGCTCTTAAATTCTTCAATTTCCTCAGTCTGACTGCCTTGATTGTCTATCGCTTTCACTTCAGGCATATCAACCCCTGCAGTCTTGGCAGAAAAAAGCTTTTTTTCTTCAACAACTTCGGCAACAATAGGCTTTTCTTCTGGCATGCTGGCTGACCAAGGCTCAGTTTCTTTCACCGAAAAATCTTCTTTTACTTCATCAAAAGATTTTTTTTCAACTTTTTCACTAGTCTCAAGCTCATCAGCCTCCTTTTTTTCTTCAAGAGGACGGTCAACCAAAGGCTTATCATCCAAAGGTTTTTCCTCCAAAAGTTCTTCAGGAAAAATAGAAGTTTCAAAAGGATTTACAGGAATTTCAGTATCGATGGGTTCAAACTTTTTAGTGCTTTCACCTCCACGTGCAGTCGCTTTCTGATACTCTCCCTTCTTCTCTTTATGCCAGTCTTGACCACCATAGCGAGTTTCATAAGACATCGGCGGCAAATCGGAACTAAACGGATTAATTGGAGCAACCGGCAGTTCGGGAGGAATACTTTCCGGCTCAATCGGCTTTACGGCTTCAGCCGCCTTT
>MFXA01000056.1:9591-9718 GCA_001787455.1 Candidatus Peregrinibacteria bacterium RIFCSPLOWO2_01_FULL_39_12
CATCTTTTGTGCCTCCAGCCCCAACCCCATCAGCCCTCACTATCCTTTCATGCTCCTTCCCAACCTCAGCTTTCACATTTTCCTCTTTCTTCACATCTGCAACATTCTCATCTCTCACAGTTTTATT
>MFXA01000057.1 GCA_001787455.1 Candidatus Peregrinibacteria bacterium RIFCSPLOWO2_01_FULL_39_12
TCCGAACCGGCAAAAAAGTTCGTTTAGCCGTACAGGATATAGATAAACCTGAGACCAAGGATGTCATTAAACATCTGCAGGACGAAGGATACGAAATTGATTTGAATCTTGCTTCCGCATCAGGCATAGATGATGCACTAAAAATTTATGAAGGCACACAGCAGTATAAAAAAATCGAAATAATTGAGAATGTCGAAGAGAAGGCGATAAAAACATATGAAAAAGAAATTGCCGCGTTGTCCGATCTTCCAAAGCAATTAGCGACTATTCCTTCTGAAGAAGGGCTTAATCTCTTAAATATCGGAGCGATGAAAACTCGCGCTTCCGACATTCACTATGAACCCGAGGAAAATACTGTTGTTGTAAGATTTAGAATTGACGGCGTACTGCATAAAGTTTTTGAAATTAAACTTGATGTTTATAAAAATATTTCAAGTCAGCTTAAATACAGCAGCCGCATGCAGCTTAATGTGACTTCAATCCCTCAAGACGGACGTTATACTTTCATGTTCAATGATAAAAAGATCGGTGTCCGCGTATCCTCAATTCCAACTCCTTATGGAGAATCTTTCGTGTGCAGATTCCTTGTAAGCGAGGTTGCAATGCATGATTTTGAGGGGCTTGGGTTCCAGGGATTGGCGTTAAAAAAAGTTAATGATGTTTGCGATATTTCCCACGGAATGGTGCTCTGCACAGGGCCTACCGGAAGTGGTAAAACAACAACTTTGTATACCGTTCTGGGAAAAATGAATACGTCCGAAAACAAGATTATAACTTTGGAAGATCCCGTTGAATATCCAATAAAAGGCGTGAGTCAGAGCCAAATAGACGAAAAACGCGGTTATACGTTCTCAAGCGGTCTTAGAGCAATTTTGCGCCAGGATCCCGATGTTGTAATGCTTGGTGAGATTCGTGACCTGGAAACTGCTGAAACTGCTGCACAAGCCGCATTAACGGGACACGTTGTTTTGAGCACCCTTCACACCAACAGCGCTATAGAAACCATCCCTCGTTTGAGAAACATGGGACTGCCTCCTTTTATGGTTGCGCCTGCTCTTGATACCATTATCGCTCAAAGGCTTGTAAGAAAAGTTTGTCCGAAATGCCATACTTTAAGACCAATTTCCGAAAGCGAAAAAAAAGAATTTGAAAGTGTCATTGGCGGTTTAAAAAATATCAATCTGGGGGTTCCTTTCAATCTTCCCGAAAAAATTCCCGAAGTCCACGGTTGCGAAGCATGCAGTCAAACCGGATATACGGGACGTCTTGTTTTAGCTGAAGTAATTACCATTAATTCTGAAATGAAAACGTTAATTTTAAATGATTCCAGCCTTGTAGATTTGATTGCGGTAGCCCGAAAATCGGGAATGACAACAATGCGCGAAGATGGATTTATTAAAGTTTCCCAAGGGCTAACAACTTTGGAAGAAGTTTACAGGGCCACGAATGTTGCGACCACTGCTTCTCCTACCTAGTTTTTTCAGTGTGTTCCCTTAGACTGATCCAAGTATATAGGCTCACGACAAGCATTAATCCTGCAAAAACGGCAAATAAAGATTTAAAGGGAAGGAAAAATAAAACTGCCGCTCCGATTAACGGAATTATAAAATATGCTACAGGGTCCGCTGTCATAAAAACTCCGTACAAATCATCTTCTTCCTCTTTTGGCAGATGTTTAAAAAGAAGCGTTTCCGAAAGCGGTTCTATCAATGCCGTTCCAAAACTCGCCAATATCACAAATATAAAATTCAGCATTGGATACGGACTGAAAAATATTATCAGCAGAATAATCCCTACAATCAAAAACCCCAATGAAATCGGCAGTCGTATCCCCTTTTTATCCGCATAATCGCCAACTTCAGTTTCTAAAAATATCAGTGGGATAATTGAAATTGAAAGTACCAATCCCACCATGCTTTCCAAATATCCCGAGCTCACTATGTAAAGCGGGACATATAGATATTTGAAACATATCCATGCCATCATGGAGAGTGAAATTGAATAAGCTTTTGCTCTTTCTTTATCACTGAAAAATCTTTTTATATTATGCAAAAATTTTTGTGAATCGACTTTTGCCGCGTTTATTATTGCCGGATGTTTTTGTATTACATGTCCGTGATAAAAATAAATGAATCCCACAACAAGCACCGCCGCCGCTATAACAAATATAAATTCGTAAGAAAACTTTGTAGCCAAAAATCCCCCGGAGAATATTCCTATAAGCGCTCCTATGTTTTGAAATTTGAAATATCTTCCTTCTTCCGCTCCCAAATTTTTAGACTTTGCGAAATCTCGGATAAAAAGACCTATTGTTATTACAAGCAGTACCTGAAGCCATGTTTTTGCCGCAATAATAATTGTTAATTCTATAAATTTACTTACAAAGACAAGTAAAAAATAAATTACAGCAAGCATAATAAATCCGAATTTCGCGATTTTTGTCCGTTGGAATTTTTTAAAGACTATGACGCTTGTGGTGGCGCCAACCAATGTAACTATGGACATCAATGAATAAAATATACTCGTAGAAAAATCCGTATGCATAATTGACTTTACGAAATTTGGCAGTATCGGGCTTAAAAGCCCTATTCCCCCCGCCAAAATTAAAGCCATCCAAGCAAAGATTCTGCCTTCAGGATGTTTATGGTATGTTCTTAGTTTGTACATATAGGTTTGAAGTCAAAGACCATTCTATCATTTGCGGTAATATTTTCCACCCTTTAATAAAATTAGCCTTTTTAATTCGAGCATGGAAATCGCTTCGAGCAATTTTTGTATTTCTATTTGTTGGGAAATGATATCTGTAAGTTTTTGGTGTATTTGATCTATGTTTATTCCTCTGTGCGCAGGGATTATTCCTAATATTTTTGATTCGAGCTGTGTAAATTTGTGTATGAGATTCCGGGTGAATAGTGGGTTTGCGGTTGGTTTCCGTGCCAAACCCGATGCTTTCGACTGGGTGTCAAAACACGGCAAAACGCTTTGCTCATTCAGTACATCTATAATTTCTTTTCCCGAACTAATCGGATATGCCCCTCCACGCTGAAGCAATTTTATTATTCCCATACTATTTATTTCATCCGCATCTCCCGGGATTACAAAAACTTCCCTGCCTTGTTCAAGCGCCAGTTTGGCAGTGATAAGCGCTCCCGATTTTTCCGGAGCTTCGATCACCAAAGTTGCAATCGAAAGTCCGCTTATAATACGATTTCTTTTCGGGAAATTGCATTTTTGAGGGGTTTCCTCATCCTCATATTCCGTTATAATCAAGCCTTTTCCCTTAATTTGTTCGGCAAGACCTTTATTTTGTTGAGGATAAATATTGTGCATACCACTTCCAAGCACTGCAATTGTTGGCATGTTATTTTTCATGGCAGCATCGTGCGCAATTGTATCTATCCCTTTTGCAAGCCCTGATACTATTGTTAAACTTGTTGCGGAAAGCTCGTTTATTATTTTTCTCGTCATAAATTCTCCGTAATCCGAGCTTCTTCTGGTCCCCACAATGCTTATGCACGGCGATGAAAGAAGTTCCAAATTTCCTTTACAAAACAACACTGCCGGCGGCGAAAAAATTTGCTTTAGCAAAGCTGGATACCGCTTATCCGATATGTGTAATTTCATACAATTTTCGTCCATATTTTTGTATGTTAAAAAATACTGCCATTCCATGTATAGCAGTACTATTTAAAATTTTCTTAAAATTTCCTTAAAATTTTCCTAAAGGAGTTAAAACGGCTTCACCCCATGACTTCTTATCATCAAATTTTTCAAAAAACCATTTTTCTCCAAACTTTTCTTTTAATATATGGCGAACCAAAGTAAACCCGTTTGAGCGGAATCCCGCAGATCGGAGTCCTATGATATCGTATTTTGACATATTTCCAATTTAAAAATTCGTGCCCCTTTTATCGCTTACAAGCCTTCCGTTGTCAAGTGTGATAATTCTTTTCTTTATCATTCCAATTACATCCTTATCGTGAGTTGCAAGAATAATTGTCGTTCCACCTTTATTTATTTTTAAGAGAAGTTTCGCCAATGCTTCCGTGTTTTCCGGATCAAGATTTCCTGTCGGCTCATCCGCAAATAAAAGTTCAGGAGCATGTACTAACGCCCGTGCAATTGCAGTTCTTTGTCTTTCCCCTCCCGAAAGTTCGTGAGGCAGATTATTTCTGTGATCTTCAAGCCCGGTCAATTTAAGAACTTCCGCTGTTCTTTTTTGGATAAATTCATCGTCGTATCCTGCAACTTGAAGCGCAAATGCGACATTTTCAAAAACCGTTCTTTTCGGAAGAAGTTTGTAATCCTGAAAAACAATTCCGATTTTTCTTCTGTATTCCTGAATTTGTTCCGGATTTAAAGCAGATACCTTATAGGTGTCCACTTCAATTTCTCCATTATCTGTTTTAGTCGCACCTATAAGAGCATGAATGAGCGTGCTTTTACCCGCTCCCGAATTCCCCGCAATACAAACAAACTCTCCTCCATCAACAGTAAAAGAAATATCTTGAAGAACTGTTCTGTCTTTGTATTTTTTAGTAATGTTTTTAACTGCTATCATGTGTGTTGTTGCGGCCTACGGCCACGTTATCGTTTAACCTTCGCTTTTGCTTCGGTCTGTTTGATTATACCAAATGAGCCCAGTAAAAAACTAGCGATGATATTTTTCGTGAATTTCCCTTAATTTTTTATCCGTGACATGGGTGTAAACCTGTGTTGTTGTAATTGAACTGTGCCCTAACATTTCCTGCACAGATCTTATGTCCGCCCCGTTTATTAAAAGTTCCGTAGCGTATGAATGCCGCAAAGTGTGAGGGGTTACTTTTTTTATAATCCCCGCTCTCAAAGCATATTTTTTTACTATATTTTCCACGCTTACCGGAGTGAGCCTGCGTTTATCTTCATCCAATATTTCTTTTTTAATATTATTGATGAAAAGCGGTCTTAAATTGTCGTTCCTTTTCTCCAAATAAGTTTCTATCGCATTGGATGCTCTCGCTGAAAGAAAAACTATCCTTGGCTTTCGACCTTTTCCGCGAACCATAAATTCTCTTCTTTTCAAATCCACCTGATCCCTGTTTAACGATGTCAATTCGCTTACACGCAGACCTGTCGAGTAAAGCGTTTCAAGAATCGCTTCGTCCCTGTCTCCTGTTTTTGTTGTTTTATCAACGGCTTTGAATAATCTTTCAAGTTCGTCCCTTGAAATAACTTCCACTGTTCTTTTTTCTATTTTGCTAAGTTCAATTTTTTCGGGAGCCAATGTTTTTATGTCATTTTTCGAGAGATATTTCAGAAACGCCCGAAGCGCGATTATGTGATAATTTTGTGTTTTTACTCCTAATAAATTTCCGTGCGAATCCTTGTAACGGTTAAGATAAAGGCGGTAATTTTGAATTTTTTGCAAAGTAAGATTTTTCGGATTCAATTCTTCCGCCAAAAACCCCTCAAAACGTTGAAGATAATGAGTATAATTTTCCATTGTTTTTCTGGACTTATTTTGAGCGACTTCCAGATAGGCAAGAAAATCCTTAATGTATTTGGATGTTATCATCAAAAAACCTTAATTTCCCAAGATTAAGGCTACCATAATTCCTGAAAATTTTATACCTTTTTAATTTCTATTTTTGTGGCAAAATCGTGTGCTGTTCTAGCCATATTAACAAGTTTTGCGAAGAAATTTTTAATAACTGTTTCGCCTTTTGAATCCAATCCTTGCCCTTTGGCTTCTTGCAGTATTTCAGTTTCAAACTGCTTACAATCAACTATAAATCCTACAACTTTGGGATCATCCGATGCCGGTTTTATGCGTGAAATTTCGTTTGCTCTATCCAGTATATCCCCTCCCCTAAGTTTAGGATAAACATATTTTCTCAATGTTCCATTCACTAAACGCGCTGTTTCGGAGAGATTACTTGCCGATTCTCTATCGGCTTTTGTCCTTTGTAATGTTTCCATCGGTGATGTTTGTTGTCCTTGAGTTCCCATATTTTTTGTTTTATTTATTGTATTAGTATATCATAATAGTCCGATACTTTCAATAAGGTTATGTCAACTTTCTTTAAAAAACCAGCCGAGCAATTGCTTGCTTCGTATGCCGTTAAGAGTAGTACAAGTATCGGCAGAAAATATCCTGAAAAATCTGACGATAAAAGGCTTTGTTTCCAACGTGATAAAGACAGAATTATCCATTCAAAAGCTTTCAGAAGATTGGATGAAAAAACTCAAGTTTTTGTTTCCGGGAGCGGCGATCATTATCGTACGCGTCTTACTCATACAATTGAAGTCGCGCAAATAAGCCGGGATATTGCGAGGAGATTAAATCTTAATGAAGATTTGTGTGAAGCAATCTCTTTGGCACACGATTTGGGGCATCCGCCGTTTGGTCATGCAGGAGAAGAAGCTTTAAATGGAATTATGAATCAAAACGGCATGCATTTTGAACATAATGAACAAAGCAAAAGATTGGTTGAAAAACTGGAAAAAGCATATCCGAATTTCGACGGTTTAAATTTATCTTCCGAGGTTCTGGAAGGGCTTATCAAACATAAAACTTCTTATGATCAATCAGGGAAAGTGTTTGAAATTTTTCCGCATCTGGAAGCGCAGGTTGTAAATATCGCCGATGAAATTGCGTATACAAATCATGACATGGACGACGGTTTAAGATCCGGTATTTTAGATATTCGCCGGCTTAGAAAATATATGCTATGGAAGAAAGGGGAAAAAGAAGTCTGGAAAAAATATGGAAAAATAAATGATAATCAAGTGCTTATTCTACGCATAATCAGCTCTGTTATGGCGCTTATGATTGAGGATTTTTGCGTTCAAACAATGAAAAACATAAGCAGGCTTAGAATTAAATCCGTGGATGATATAAGGAAATATAAGGGAGCCGTAGGAGAATTTAGCGTGTCCATGCATGAAATGCTTAATGACTTAAGAAAATTCCTTTTTGAAAATTTTTACTTGCATCCAGAAATTCAGGCGTTTACTTTAAGAGGCGAAAGAATGATAAAAAAGCTGTTTGAATATTATCAAAAAAATCCCGCCAGGTTTCCTAAAAAAAGTTTACTGAAAAAAAGTGATAATATTATAGCTATAAAAGATTATATCGCTGGAATGACCGACAGATTTTTAATCCAAGAATATAAAAAAACACTTATATGATTTGCCCCAAATGCCGTTATAAAGATACAAGCGTGCTGGATTCCCGTGAAACAGACGGGCAAAAAGCCGTTAGGCGCCGCCGTAAATGCAACAAATGTAAAAACAGGTTTACCACTTTTGAGCGCATGGAAACCACAAGTTTTATTGTCGTTAAGAAAGATGGTGTGCGTGAAAGTTATGATCGCGAAAAATTGTTAAAAGGTATTTGGAAGGCGTGCGAAAAACGGAAAGTTACCGAGGATCAGATTACGAATATGATAAATCGTCTTGAGGAGAAATGGGGAAATATGGGAAAGGAAGTTTCTACTGAGATTATAGGTGAAGATATTATGGATGCTTTAAAAAAACTTGATGAGGTTGCTTATATCCGTTTTGCCTCTGTTTACAGACAATTTAAAGATTTGGAAACGTTTAAAAAAGAACTTCAAAAGTTGTTAAAGTAATTTGTCGGACGCAGGGAATTTTAGCTTAATTTTAAGATATAAAACGCTTGCCTATTTTGCGTTTTTGTTATATAATATGCATGTAAAAATAATAAAAACAAAAAACTATGGGATTAAAAAAAATTATTTTCGCTTTTTTAAGTCTGTATATCGCAAATATTTACGCGACTAGCGTTTTTGCTGCTCCAAGTGTAGCAAGTACTGGAAGTATTCTTGAAGATGTTTCTGGATCTGAAAACATTGAAGATTTGACTCCTGCCGATCCGGAAGAGATGGCAAACACTAAATTACCTGAACCTCCTACGGAATCAAATTATCTTGAAGATTTTTCATCTGTTGATCCCGGTGATGATGTTTGCGGTTTTGAAGCTCCTGATAAAAAAACTTATGACGCTCAAATTATTGCTGTACGAAGGAAATTAAGAGTTGAACTAAATGAAATATTCAGAGTTAAAGTATTTATCAAAAATACCGGCAATATGCCGTGGTTCTCCAATTCCAGTAAATGTCTTGGGCCTAAAATGTCCCTCGGAACTGATTTAGACAGAGACAGAGAAAGTGATTTTTATTCAAAAGATCTTGAAGGCTGGGAATCTCCAAACAGGATTAAAATGGATCAATATCGAGTAGATCCGAACGGGATTGCTTCTTTTACTTTTTATTCAAAAACCGGCGACGAGGCGGACATATACAAAGAATATTTAACACCTGTGCTTAAGGATATAACTTGGCTTGATAATGCGCGTTTTTCTTTCGAGATAATGGTTGGCGATACTGGTGATACCGCAATGGATGTCAGAAAAAAAATGGCATATGCAAATAAAAGCGGTTCCGTTTCCGATATTGATTTAAACGCTGAAAAACTGGTAACTGTAGATTTGTCGGAACAAAATATGTATTTAACTTTGGGAGACTATCCGGTGCGCAAATTCAGAATAAGTTCAGGCATGCCTTCCAGACCCACCCCTGTCGGCGAATTTTCAATATTCATTAAACAGAATGTTCGTATTGGAGCAAAACCTCCTCATTTTATCATGCCGAAGTTTCAAATGTTTAAAGCCGGCGGTTTTGGATTTCATGCACTTCCAAGTTTGGCAAACGACAAAGGGATTTTCTGGACAGAAGCCAAAAGGGATATTGGCAGACCGGTAAGCCATGGATGCGTCAGACTGCTTCCCGAAGAAGCTGATTGGCTGTTTGAATTTACCGATATCGGAACGAGAGTTGTGATCAGATGGTAAAGAGCAGGTGTTCGCTTCGCGAACGGTTTTTATTAGCAACTCCTTCGGAGTTGCCTGTAGGAAAACTTTCAAGAAAGTTTTCTTCCCTTTTTAAGAATCATCTTTTTGGATATAATAGGTATGGTGTCCGCCAAAGGCGGACGTTCATTTATTAGCAGACCATTTCATTGTCCGCTTGAGATCCAAAAATTTTATTTATGATGAGCAAAATTCTTGAAGGGCTAAATGACAAACAAATTGAAGCTGTAACTCATTTTACAGGGCCTTTATTGGTTGTTGCGGGTGCGGGAAGCGGTAAAACGCGCGCTTTAACGCACAGAATCGCGTATTTAATAAAAGAAAGAAATGTCAGTCCGTGGAATATTTTAGCTGTCACTTTTACAAATAAAGCCGCGAATGAAATGAAAAAACGCGTAAAAAATCTTCTTGCAAACACTGGATACTCCGAGCCTACTATTGGTACTTTCCATTCCGTTTGCGTAAGGATTCTCAGAAAAGACATTTACAGATTAAATTATGAAAATTCTTTTGTCATTTATGATGGAACCGACCAGCAAATTTTAATGAAACAAATAATGGAAAATTTCGGATTGGACCCTAAAAGATTAAATCCAAAGGCTATTTTAAGCCATATTTCAAACGCAAAAAATCAACTGATCGGACCAAAAGAATATACCTCGTATGCACACGATAATTTCTCCGAAAAGGTGGCTCAAATTTATCCCATGTATCAAAACGCTCTGAGAAAAAATAATGCACTGGATTTTGATGACATAATTATGAGAACCGTGGAGTTGTTCGAAAAATTTCCGGAAGTTCTTGAGGAATATCGGGAAAAATTCAAATTTATTTCAGTGGACGAATATCAGGACACTAACAGAGCTCAGTACACTTTAATAAATTTACTCGCGGCAAAATATCAAAATATATGTGTTATCGGAGATGCGGATCAAAGTATTTACAGTTGGCGTGGAGCCACAATCCAGAATATTTTGGATTTTGAGAAAGATTATTCTAACACCAAAGTAGTAGTGATGGATCAAAATTACAGATCTTCGCAACTTATTCTCGATGCTTCAAATGACATAATAGAAAAAAACATCAAGCGGAAGTCGAAAATTTTGTGGACAGCCCGTACCGGCGGAGAAAAGATACGACACTTTGTTGCAGACAATGAACGGCATGAAGCCGAACTGGCCGCGCAGGAAATAAACACTCTTCTTATTGGCAGTGAATCTCCTAATTACAATGATTTTGTGGTTTTATATAGAACCAATGCCCAATCACGCATATTTGAAGAAATTTTTCTGCGATATGGTATTCCTTATCGGATTGTCGGCGGATTGCGGTTTTATGAGAGAAAGGAAATTAAAGATATTATCGCTTATCTGCGTGTCATCCAAAACACAAACGATTCTGTAAGTTTGCTTAGAATCATCAATACTCCTGCAAGAAAAATCGGCGGAAAAACACTCGAAGCGGCAAGAGATTTTGCAATAAAAAATAATATTTCTTTATATAAAGCCGTGCTGCTTTCAAACGATATTCCCGAGCTTTCAAGTACAAAATCGGAGGCTTTCGAAAAATTTATAAAACTTATAAAAGAACTTCAGGAAGCCAATTTAAGTAGAAATGCGAGTGGGATGATTAAAACCGTCTTAAGTTCCACCGGGTACAAAAAAATGGTTGATGACGGCACCGTTGAAGGCGAATCCCGAAGCGAAAATATTTCCGAACTTATTTCCGTCGCGCAAAAATATGACAAACTTGAACCCGGAGTTTCTTTAAGCATATTTTTGGAAGAAGTAAGTTTGATCGCGGATATCGATATGGTAAATGATAACGAAAATGCAGTAACTTTTATGACTGTACATTCCGCGAAAGGGCTGGAATTCCCTTATGTTTTTATAGCCGGACTTGAAGAAGGCATATTCCCTCACAATCGCAGTCTTTTGGACAGGGACGAGCTCGAAGAAGAAAGACGGCTTATGTACGTGGCCATGACAAGAGCCAAAGATGCGCTTTATCTTTTGCATGCGCGCGAACGCCTGCTTTACGGCGAAACCAGAATGAATGTTCCCTCGCAATTTTTGACCGATATAGATGAATCTTTAATCATTTCGAATTTCGGCGGACATATAGTGCGCCAGCATATTTCTGTTGCCGAGATGAAGGATACGCCAATTCCGATTGAAGCGGATGAGGGTATGAAAATTCCATTTGGCTCCGGAGACAAAGTCGCTCATAATATCTTTGGGAAAGGAATTGTTGTTGATGTTAAAGGCGGCGTTATAACTGTGGCTTTTGAAGATTCGAAAGTCGGGATAAAAAAATTGGCTTTAAGCATTGCTCCGTTAAAAAGAATATAATGAAAATATTATTTATTGGAGATATTTTTGGAGAAGCGGGAAGGGCTGTTGCAAGTAAACATTTGCTTGATGTAAAAGCAAAATTTTCTCCGGATTTAACAATTGCCAATGGTGAAAATTTAAGTCACGGGAACGGTTTTTCGCGGGAAAATATTAAAGAAATGACTGCGTGCGGAATTGATTTTTTCACTTCAGGAAATCATGTTTGGGGAAATAAAGAGGGTTTTGTTCATTTGGATGATTTGAATTTTCCCGTTATCAGGCCGGCTAATTTCCCGCCTGTGGGCGTGCCGGGTCGCGGGTATCAAATCGTAAAATCTTTAAGCGGTAAAAATGTGCTTATTATAAATCTTACCGGTCGTGTTTTTATGGGAAAAGATTTTGACTGCCCTTTCAGAATTACCGATGAAATTTTAGAAAAAACCAAGGATGAAGATTTGTCGGCAGTTTTTATTGATTTCCATGCGGAAGCGACATCCGAAAAATATGCTTTGGCTTATTATCTTGACGGGCGCGTAAGCGCACTTGTCGGGACTCATACGCACGTTCAAACCGTAGATGCGCGAATTCTTAATAATGGCACTGCATATATAAGCGATGTCGGAATGACCGGATCTTTTGACTCTGTAATTGGCGTCAAGAAAGATGTTATTATTAACGGGTTTTTGACTCAAATGCCTTTCAAATTAGATCCCGAAAGTTCCGGTAAAATGATTTTTAATGCCGTAGTTATAGACATTGACGAAAAATCCAAGAAAGCTTTAAATATAGAACGTGTGTTTGATATCTTTTAGTTTGTATTTTATTAAATTTTACAAAATTTTATGGCTCCATATGTTTATAAAAAGAGTACCAGTTCCGTTTTTTATTATGCCCTTGTAGGACTTGTCAGTTTTATTTTAGGATGGCAGGCTACCGTTTCCGGGGTTATCGACTATAAAGATGACGAGCTCGCTTCAAAGACAAAAATGGCCAATTTGGATAAGGAGATCAGTTTTGGAGTGGATATGGATTTATTTTGGAACGTATGGAAGGATCTTGAAGATAAATATGTGGATTTGGAGGCGATTGAAGAAAATACAATGGTGTACGGATCAATAAAGGGATTGGTTGAATCTTTGGATGATCATTATACCGTATTTATGACTCCCGATGAAAGCACCGAATTTACCGCAGGATTGGACGGCACTTTAAAAGGAATTGGAGCAGAGCTTACTGTAGAAGATAAGAATTTAGTGATTGTTTCTCCTTTAAGAGGTTCTCCCGCCGAGAAAGCGGGGTTACTTCCGCGCGATGTTATTTTAGCAATCAATGGAGAGCTGGCATCTGATATGACGCTTGTAGATGCCATATCTAAAATTCGCGGTGAAATAGGCACAAGTGTAACTTTAACAATTGTTCGTAAAAATGTTAAAAATTCTTTTGACGTTTCAATCATCAGGGAAAATATAGAGATTGAGAGTGTCACTGTTGAAAAATTGGATGGCGATATTGTTTATTTGGGAGTTAACCGTTTCAATGACAAAACCAATGAAGAATTCAGCAATGCAATTTCCGAAATGCTTTTGGATGAGCCGAAGGGTTTGATCGTGGATTTGAGGTTTAATGGCGGCGGCTATTTGGATATAGCTGTTGAATTATTGTCTTATTTGCTGCCTTCAAATACTCCCTCTGTCGTGATTAAAGAGCGCGGGAAAAAAGATGACACGAAACTTACCAATGGGAAGCCAAAACTGTTAAATACTCCTCTTGTTGTTATCGTGAATGACAGTAGCGCTTCCGCTTCAGAGATTGTTGCCGGAGCAATACAGGATCATAAAAGAGGTGTTATTTTAGGCACAAAAACTTTTGGAAAAGGAAGCGTACAGGAGGTTGAAAAATTTTCGGACGGTTCCAGTTTAAGATTGACTATTGCGAAATGGTTCACGCCAAATGGAAGAAGCATCAATAAGACGGGCTTAATGCCTGATATAATTGTCGAAATTACCGAGGAGGATATAGACAATAAATATGACAGGCAAAAAGAAGAAGCTGTCAAATACTTGAAAAACTTATAAAAGGAAATTTTTGCAGTAGCAGAAATTTCTGCTATTGACTTTTCCTAATATTTTGATAGTGTACTGATGTATCATTATAATAGTACACTATGAGCATGAATCAAAAATACATCAAGGAATTGGCGGCGATCTTGGTATCCATTAAAGATGTTTCGATCGGCGAAGCCTTCCTTCATAACATCTTAACTCCTGCAGAGCTTGATGAAATATCTAAGCGCCTGCAGATTGTAAAACTCCTGCTTAAGGGCGTTTCGCAAAGAGATGTGGCAAAAAAGCTCGGCGTAAGCATGGGCACTGTAAGCAGAGGATCCAGAGAACTTAAATATGGAGAAAATGGTTTTAGAAAAATTTTGTAAAGAACTTAAAATCAGGGATGCTTCAATGGTATTCTCAAAAATTCTTAATTTATGTGGAGGTGGTTTTTTATTTGAATCCAAAGATGTTTCACATATTTATGGAAGACTGAGTCTTATTGGCGTGGATCCAGTGCTGGAAATAAGAGGAAAAAATAATGAATTTTCGATTACCGGATTAAATAAGCGCGGAGACAATTATCTCAAGCTACTAAAAGACGAGGATTTTAAAATCGCGGATTCTTTTAAAAAAATGCCGCATTCCATCGGAGGAGAAATAATAAAATCCGGTTCAAATTTTGAAGAAACTCATCGCACGAAAAGAAAAAACATTTCAAAAATTATTCGTTTGGTCATTGATAAATTCAAACAAAAAGACAAAGAATTGATTGGATTATATGGTGCATTTTCTTACGATTTCATAAGGCTCTTTGAAGATATCCCAAATATTTTGGCTGATGAGGGCGTGGATGATTTCAGATTACAACTGCATGATACTTTTATTTTTTTCGATCATCTAAAAGAGAAAACTGAGATTATCTCCTACAGAAAAGATGCGGCAACCGCAAAGAAAGATGCTTTAAGTCTGGAAAAATGTATTTTAAATTCGCCCGTTAAAAAATTGAGTTTTAAAATTACGGATGCAAAATTTGATCTGGATAAGAAAAAATATATTACTCTTGTTAAAAACGCCAAAGATCTTGCCAAAAGAGGTGAACTTTTTGAAATTGTTTATTCCAATACCTTGAAAGCTAGTTTTAGCGGACATCCTTTTTCCTTATATCAAAAATATCGGGACATCAATCCTTCTCCTTATCTTTTTTATTTTAATTTCGGCGATGAACAGCTTATCGGCGCTTCTCCGGAAATGATGGTTCGCTATGAAAACGGCATCGTCCATTTAAGACCTATTTCCGGCACATGCAAGCGCGGGAATGACCCTATAGAAGACCATGACAATATGCTGGCTCTTCTTAAAAGCGAGAAGGAACGTTCGGAATTGGATATGCTTATTGATCTTGGCAGAAATGATTTGGCACGTATTTGCGAGCCCGGAATTACAATAAACGACTACCGTTTTGTGGAAAAATATTCAAAAGTAATGCACACCGTTGCTCATTTGTCCGGGAAATTGCGAAAAGAATTTTCGGCTTTAGATGCTTTGATTTCATGTCTTAATGCTGGCACTTTAACGGGCGCTCCAAAAGTTGCCGCTATGATAGAAATTGAAAAACATGAAAATTCAAGGAGAGGATATTATGGCGGGACCATAGGATATTTAACTTTGTCGGGAGATATGGATACAGGAATTATTATCAGAACAGCTCATATAAAAAATAATCATCTTACTTTCAGGGTCGGAGCAACTCTTTTATATGATTCCAATCCGGAATTCGAATATCAGGAAACAATGAATAAGGCGCGTGCTTTTTTAACCACTTTTGCATCATGAAAAAATTTAAAAAAATACTTTTGATAGATAATTTTGATTCTTTTACATTCAACTTGGTTGATTATTTCAAGCAATTCGGATGTAAAGTTGATGTTTATAGAAATACCGTTGATGTGAAAAAAATCAGCGAAATTGATCCGGACTTAATCGTATTTTCGCCCGGTCCTTCCATCCCGAAAAATGCCGGGAATATGATGAAAATTATAGATGTTTATCATAAAAAATATCCGATGTTTGGTGTGTGTCTGGGGCATGAGGCATTCATTGAATATTTTGGAGGCAGTTTGAAATTTGTAAAACCAGTGCATGGGAAGAGCAGTTTAATAAAACATGATGGGAAAACAATTTTTAACAATATTGAAAACCGTTTTCCGGCAGGAAGATATCACTCGTTATGCGCCGACAAAACTCCCGGCTGTTTTCATATATCTGCAACAATAGACTCTCTTGTTATGGCTATCCGCCATAAGAATTTACCTATAGAGGGTGTTCAATTTCATCCGGAATCTGTTTTAACAATGAAAGGCGGTAACGGGAAAAAAATGATTAAAAATATAGTTTATAAAAATTTTGCAAATGTTAAATAAAAAACAAATAGAGGGATTTTTGGGAGATTCCGTTGCAGGGAAATTAAGCCCTGCCCAACAAGTTAATTTTCTGGAAGAATTTTCAATAGACTGTGTTACCCCCGAAAATTTAAAAATTTTTGTGGATTTTATGCAAAAGCATATGTCCGCACGATTGAATATGTCCGGAGCAGTTGATGTATGCGGAACCGGCGGATCCGGTTTAAACAGAATCAACACTTCAACCATAGCCGCATTTATTCTTTCCGAACTGGGTATAAAAATTGCGAAGCACGGGAATAAAGCCGCAAGTGGCAGATTTGGCAGTTTTGACCTTCTTGAATCGCTTGGAGTTGATATAGGTAAAAGTCCCGACGAGTTAAAGAAGTCATATAAAAAAACCGGTCTCGCTTTCATTTTCGCGAGGAGTTTTCATCCTGCGATGAAGTTTTTCGCTGAAGCCAGAGCTCTTTTTGGTAAGCCTACAATTTTCAACATCCTTGGTCCTTTGCTTAATCCTGCGAATCCGAAAATCCAAATAATCGGAACGAGTTTTCTTTCGCAAATGAAGCTTATTGCTGAAACCTGCAGAATCTTAAAGAAGAAAAAAGTTCTTGTCGCAAGAGGTTCTGACGGATTGGATGAAGTTACCTTAACCGGAAGCACTGATATTGTTGAATTAAATAATGGGAAAATTAAAAAATATACTGTAAGTCCTGAGGATTTTGGCGTTAGACCTTGTAAATTTGAAGAAATCCAAGGCGGCGACGGAGAAAAAAATAAACAAATCGCACTCGATATTTTGAAAGGGACTTGCTCAAGCAGACATGCTGATTTGGTATATATAAACTGCGCGCTGATTTTGAAATTTCTGGGTAAAGTTAATGATTTAAAGGAGGGGTATAGGCTCGCAAAAAATACCTGCGGATTAAAGAAACTGGCTGATTATAAAAATGATATTCTTCTTAAAATTTCTGCCGATAAATTTTTAAAACGTTCCGACAGGGATTTTTACAATGCTTTAAAAAAATCTAAAAATACCCGTCCTTCTTTGATCGCGGAAATTAAAAGAGCCTCTCCAACAAAAGGGATTTTTCTTAAAGGGGGGCTGTTTTCTCCGAGAAAAATCGCGAAAATTTACGAGGAAAATGGCGCGAATGCAATTTCCGTGGTAACCGACAATAAATATTTCAAGGGAAGTTTTGAATATTTAAAAGCTATAAAGTCGGCGACTAAAAATATTCCCGTTTTATGCAAAGATTTTTTCATACACGAATACCAAATTTATAAAGCGCGTGAATATGGTGCCGATGCTGTCCTTTTAATCGCATCCATCCTCTCAAAAGAACAGATTATTTTATTTATCGGCACGGCGAAAAATTTAGGGATGGAGTGCATGGTTGAAGTTCGCAATGAAGAAGAACTTAAAAAAGTTCTGGAAACGCCTGCAAAAATTATAGGCGTAAATAATAGAAATTTAACTGATTTTTCAATTGATTTGGAAACCACCAATAAGCTTGCAAAGCTCATCCCAAAGGATAAAATTTTAGTTTCGGAAAGCGGTATTTCTTCCAAAAAAGATTTAAAAAAACTTACGTCCA
>MFXA01000058.1:0-452 GCA_001787455.1 Candidatus Peregrinibacteria bacterium RIFCSPLOWO2_01_FULL_39_12
ATAAATAAACTTCGAGAAGAAAAAAAATGGACTCTTGAAGAGGTTGGTGGGCTTGTTAAAGATTTGAGCCGGCAATTTGTCAGGATTGGGAGGGCTGCCAAAGAATTTCCGTGGCTTGATCCTGCCGGTGAAACCCCCGTGATCCCAGATGCTGAAGTTATCAAGAAGCTTTATGAAGGTGGCGATTTGTCGCATACCTTGAGAGCACGGATGAATTGTGTTACGGGAGAGCTTGAGGCTCAAGCTAATAATCCTTTGAGATCTTATGGGGATACTATCAGAGGGCCATGGGGGAAGGTGTCTCTGGAATATCCTGTTAAAGGCAGGGCTGTTTTACGGAATGTCAGGAGGGGGGTGAAAAGAACCGTTGATGCTGTGTTAATGGCTAGATTTATGAGACGGCGGGATGCGGCTACGAGAGGAGCTCAGGGTGAAATTAGGCAGGGTGCGGT
>MFXA01000058.1:497-3780 GCA_001787455.1 Candidatus Peregrinibacteria bacterium RIFCSPLOWO2_01_FULL_39_12
TGCGGCTGGAGTGTCTGACGTTTTGGTTGAAGACTTGGAGGCGGATTTTGCAGGGGAGGATGTTTGTTTGGAGGGTAGGAGGGATGAACATGTTGCCGGTGCTGGTGTCCAAGAGCAGGCGAAGGAAGGAGAGGCAGGTGAAAATGATCCTAATGCTGATAGTGACGCAGATGATACTGACGAAGAAGAGGCTAAGGGGAGGCTTAATGATCCGGAATCTGAAACCGATATTTAATTCTACTTTCCTCTTATTGTTCCGCCCATATCTTCCAGATTTTTGAAGATTTTATTTTGAACATGGGTCATTTCTGTATCGGTAAGGGTTCGGTCCGGAGACTGAATTGTTATTTTAAACGCGGCGGCTTTTTTATTTTTTTCAATATTTTCTCCTTCGTAAATATCAAAAAGTTCTATATTTGATATTAAATTTTTGTCGGATGAAAGAATGGCTTCTTTTATTTTTCCAATTTCTGTAGTTTTATTTATCACAACGGAAATGTCAAATTCTATAACCGGAAAGCGCTGTATTTGTTTGTATGATTTTGGAGTTGTTTTAAGTTTCATTAATTCTGTGAAGTTGAGTGTGAAGGCTGCAACTGAGACATCTCCCAAATCATGATTTTTTATTACCTGCGGATGCAGTATAAAAACTTTTGCTAGCGTTTGTCCCTGATAGGAAATAAAACTTAATGATTTTGTCGGATGGGCGTACGGAACCGCTTCAACGCCTTTTACCAATTTTGCTTTCGGAATGGAAAATTTTTCAAAAAAAGCCTCAACAGCACCTTTTGCTTCGTAAAAAGAATCCGTTTTATTGTTTTTCGTAAGGATCAATCCGGTTATAATTTTTTCTTCGAGCGGGAAATAAGAGTTAATTTCTTTGTAAGTTCTGCCTATTTCGTAAATGCGTATTTCGGGGAAAGATTTTATATTTAATTGAAGATTTTTGAGCAGATTCGGAACAAGAGAAGTTCGCAATAATGTTTGATCTTCCGATAAATAATTGAGAAGTTTTACATGACCTGCTTCGGTCATCAAACAGTTGTTTAACTCCTTTTTACCGTAAAATGAATAGTTGTAAACTTCATCAAATCCAAGACCGTATGATAAAAGTTCGCGCGTTTTATGCTTTTTAAATCTTTCGATATTTTCTATCGGCAGTTTAGTGGGAAGGGTCGGAAGAATTGCCGGCAAGTTTTCGTATCCGTGCATGCGGGCAACTTCCTCTATGAGATCGTCTTCGATGCGGATGTCTTTTGTTGCACGGAAGCTTGGGACTGTTACCGAGAAAGTTTTTTTATTTTTGGAAGAAACTTTAAATTCAAGAAGCTCCAGTAAACTTTTTATTTCTTTTGCGCTTATTTTCGCTCCGATTTTTGCTTGAGCCTTTTCGGTGCTTAATGCGATTTGAAGAGGTTTTGGCATGGATTTTTTAATGTCTGACATTTTGCCCGCTATGCGTGCCGACGGGCAAATTTTTAAAATTAATTCTGCGGCGCGCCTCATTGCCAATTCCGCAAGGCAGGGGTCAAGAGCTTTTTCAAAACGTTGAACCGCATCCGTTCTAATGTTTAATTTACCGGATGTTTTGCGTATCGAACTTGAATTGAAAGTTGCCGCTTCCAAAATTATCGAAGTGGTTTTTTTATTTACGCCGCTAAATTGTCCCCCTATTATTCCTGCGATTGCCAAAGGTTTTTCGTGATCGGCGATAACCAGCATGTTTTCGTCGAGGATATATTTTTTGTCGTCGAGTGAAGTTATTTTTTCGTTTAAGTGCGCTTTTCTGACAACGATCCCTTCTTTTACGTGGTTTTTGTCGAACGCATGCATTGGCTGACCCAGTTCGGCCATTACATAATTTGTTACATCAACGATATTATTATGAGTGCCATGGTTTGTGGATTTTAGGCGTTTTTGAAGCCAAGCAGGAGATTCTTCCACTTTTATATTATCTATAATCAGTCCGATATATCGCGGGCATAGGTCAAAATCTTTTATTTCCACTTTTACCGAAACTCCTTTTGCCGGAAGTTTAATTTTTGTTTGCAGTGGTTTGAATTTTCCGCCTGTGATAGCGGCAATTTCACGGGCGATGCCGTAGTGTCCCCAAAGATCCGGACGGTGAGTTAACGCCTTGTTGTCGAATTCAATAATTGTATCTTCTAAATTTAGGGCTTCTGCAAGAGGTGTTCCGGGTTGCGTGTTTGGGAAATATTGGATACTTACGCCTTCATCTTTAAATCCCAATTCCTGATCCAAACAAAGCATTCCTTCTGAAGGCATGCCTCTCAATAATTTTTTCTCAATTTTTGCGCCGTTTGGAAGCGTAGTTGGGGCGACTGCTACCGGTATGCGGTTGCCTATTTTCATTGTCACCATCTGTCCGAATATTAAATTCAGGGGTTTATCTTTCCCTATATCCACTTTTGCCAAATTTAATTTTTCGGCGTTCGGATGTTTGCTTATTTCCTTAATTTCTCCTATTACAACTCCTTCCAAGCCTTGTCCGCCTTTTTTTATTCCTTCAACTTCAGCGGTTTTTAGCGTAAGCGATTTTGCCAGCTCTTCTATTGAGATGTTTTTGGGAATATCTACGAATTCTTTTAGCCAGGAGAGAGAAAGATACATAAGAAATGTTTAAAATTGTCTGTTAAATTTTAGGTTTCCGCTCATAAGAAGGCGAATGTCGTCTATGCCAAATCGCATCATTACAAGCCTTGTTAATCCGAATCCAAATGCCCAGCCTTGATATTTTTTGCCGTCAATTCCACCCGCTTTAAGTACGTTTTCGTGAATCATTCCCGCGCCCATAAATTCTATCCACCCGGAATTTTTGCAGACACGGCATCCTTTTTGATCGCACAGTAAGCAGGAAAAATCCAATTCCAGGCCCGGTTCCACGAACGGGAAATATCCCGGTCTGAATCTTACGTTTACTTCTTTTCCAAAAAGGCGGGTTAAAAATTCTTTCATTATGCCTTTTAAATGACAAAGGGAAATATCTTTATCTATAAGCATTCCTTCAACTTGGTAGAAAGTTGTGTCGTGACCTGCATCCGTTGCTTCATAGCGGAAGGTGCGACCCGGGACGATTACTCTTAACGGAGCGCCGTATTTTTCCATAGTTCTTATTTGTACCGGCGAAGTGTGTGTGCGTAAAACCATTTTCCCGTGTTTTTCGTCATGTTTGTCTTTAATGAAAAAAGTATCCTGCATGTCGCGGGCAGGATGATCTTCCGGAATGTTCAATCCTTCAAAATTATAATATTCCGATTCGACT
>MFXA01000058.1:3881-4643 GCA_001787455.1 Candidatus Peregrinibacteria bacterium RIFCSPLOWO2_01_FULL_39_12
CCCGGGAATTGTTATATCGAAAAATTCTTTTTCCAAGGATGAAGAAACGGTTTTGTTCCAAAGGAACTTTCGTTTTTCTTCAAAAGCCGATTCCATTTCCTGCTTTATTTCATTTGCTAATTTTCCGATTATCGGTTTTTTGTCTGTCGGCAGGTCTTTTAATCCGCGAAGAATATTTGTAAGTTCACCTTTTCTTCCAAGATATTTTGTCTGCAGATTTTGCAAATCGTCGGCTGAAGCGACTTTTTTTAAGTCTTCAAGTACGGATTCTTTTAAAGATTTTAGCTGGTTTTCCATATGAAAAGAATCTACCTCTTATTTAGGCGTTTTTCAAGATTTTGAATATATAAACACTGCCTTTATTAAAAACCTGCTCAAAATTTTCCGGATGGGAAAGCGCCCAGTCGAGTTCGTAAATTTCCATCTCCGTTTCCGGACGAGATTCGATAATTATGTATTTTTTATTTTTTAATTTGAGATTGTTAAGCCAGTTCGAATAGTCGGGACTTGTGCGGATTGAATTTTTGCTATCTTTAAATTCGAAATATCGGCAATCACTGCAATTGTTTATGTTAACGTAATCCACTTTGCGCGACAAATCTTCTCCAAATAAATGGTAGTGAAAATTAAATCCTGTGTATGCTACTTCTGCGGTTGGGTCGTTTTTGTTGAGCCAGGAAATCCCGTCCATTAAATTGAGAATTTTATAGTCGTTGGCGTATGCGGTTTTGTATGAGTAATCTGCCGAAAACAGCGTTGTTA
>MFXA01000058.1:4660-19849 GCA_001787455.1 Candidatus Peregrinibacteria bacterium RIFCSPLOWO2_01_FULL_39_12
GTTTTAAATTGTGTGGTTATTATTGCGAGCGAAAAAATAATCAGTGTAGAAAAAATTATTTTAAATATTTTTGTTTTTGAAAGAAGCAATCCTGCCGTTATGTTTGCCAAAGCAATCGGGATCATTGCGTATCTTACGTTTTGATCTATGTGCGTAAACGAATATGGCATTTTTAAATAGAGAATAAAATAGACAAATACAAGGATCACGAAAAGCCATTGAATTTTAATATTTCCCTGCGGTTTTTTGTTTTTGAAAGCTTTAAAAATGAGATAAGTAAGCCCTATTATTGCAGTCAGCAATACTATAGATATTTGCGGACCAGCTTCGCTATAAAAAGCTTTTGCCAGAGAAAAAAAGGTTTCTTGATTACCCAAATTATCCCAAATTGACGAGCCTGAAAATTTTTCGGGAAAATTTTTGTAGCCTTCCAAAATAGTTGTATTAAAGAATTTTATATTAAGTGGAAAGAGCGGATTGCCAGAGCTGATTATATTTCTTATATAGAAAAAAGAGCCTGTGAGAATTGTTGATAAAGTTCCTGCCAATATCAATTTTGATTTTTTTGCCGTGATTAGAAATATAATGAACAACATAATTCCGTAAGGCAAAGCGATATATTTTGTTCCTAAAAAAAGACCGAATGATAATCCGAAAAAGACGGCATCTTTCAGAAGGCGATTTTTATGAAGTTCTTGAATATAAAAAAGCGCCAGCAAAAATCCGAGTGTAAAAAACGCATCTACGAGCGGGACGGAAGCTTGCTTAAAAAATACGGGTGCATATAAAACTGAAGCAGTTACAATTGCCGAAAAATTTTTGGGAATATTAAAATTGCGGCAAATTCCGTACAAGCTTATCCCTAAAAGTAGAAGTAGCGGGACGTTGATAATATTTATCAGCGTGTCATTTTTGAATGGCGAAATAAGCCAAAAATCCAAAAGTTCGTGATTGCTTGGATAGTATGAAATCGGTCCCGCAAATGCGCTGTAATATTGTCCCAAAAGGCTTTTTGTGGTTAGCCATTCAGCGACAAATGGCAGGTGGTATGCGACTGCATCGTATTCAAGCGGTGGAGTTAACAGTCCCGCTATTGATTTTAAAGTTATAACGGTGAAAAGCGGGAGAAAAATTAAAATCGTCAATAATGATGGGAAAGACGGCTTTGATATGTTTATTTTTGTCGAAGAATATTTGAGTGAAATTATGAGAATTATAAAAAAAATAAAATAAATGAAAATCGAAATATTTGTGTAAGTTAAAAGTTGTAATGATCCGAGGGCTTCTTCAACTAAAATTATTTGTGAAAGAAAAATTATGGAAGTTGAAAGAATTAATTTTACGAGGGAAATTTCTTTATTCCTGAAAATTATTGCCGCCAGAAGCACCGAACTTGTTAGTGCGGTTAGGTTTAGAAGGATGAATTGAATGGCGGAGGAGAGAGGCATGCCTTTTTTTAAGAATATTTCTTTGCGCCTATTATACCAGAAAGGTTATAGGCACAAAAAACCCCGCGATGTTTCGCAGGGTTTTTAAAATCTATCTGTGAAAAAAAGATTAGGACAAAGCGAAGCTTTGTCTATCTAACAGCATCTTTTAAAGATTTGCCAGCCTTGAAAGCAGGAAGTTTCATTGCTGGGATCTTGATTTTTTCGCTTGGATTTCGTGGATTAACACCAGTTCTTGCAGCTCTCTTTGAAACGCGGAATGTTCCAAAGCCTGTGATTGTTACGTTGCTGCCGCCCTTAAGGCTTTTTGTAATCATTCCTAGAACTGATTCTAGGACTTCAGATGCAGCTTTCTTTGTAACGCCAGCTGATTGAGCTGCGCCGTTGACTAGATCTTGCTTAGTCATGTGTTGGTAAGTTAAGGATTAAAAGCATCCGTATTATATTGGCTTAACTTTTGAAATCAAGTGAAAACCGCTAGACAAAGCGGAAAATTATAATAAAGGCGGTAGCCCCCTGATCTTTTTGGCTTATATGAGCCAAAAATTTTGCATTGCGTATGCCTGCTACTTATTTCCGCGCGCATAAGCCGTTTTTTGTTGTCTGTATTTCTTTCTGGTTGACTAAAGGCGGCTGTTATTATAAGAATTGAACAAACCTGAAGAAGTTTCTATGGCAAAAAATTTAGTGATCGTAGAATCTCCCGCAAAGGCAAAAACCATTTCCAGATTTTTGGGGAGAAAATATAAAGTTTTGGCTTCAATGGGACATGTGATGGATTTGCCGAAATCAAGAATGGGAATTGATACCGAGCATGATTTTGAGCCTACCTATTTGGTTTCCGTTGATAAAAAAAAGATAGTTTCACAGCTTAAAACTGAATTAAAGGAAGCTGATACTTTGTGGCTTGCGACTGATGAGGATAGAGAAGGGGAGGCTATCGGATGGCATTTATTATCCGCGCTTAAAGTTGATCCGAAAAAGGTTAAAGTTTCAAGAATTGTTTTTCATGAAATCACAGAAAAGGCGATTAACGAAGCAATAGAACATCCGCGCGACGTTGATCAAAACGTGGTGAACGCCCAGCAGGCAAGAAGAGTGCTGGACAGGCTTGTCGGCTATGAACTTTCGCCTTTGCTTTGGAAAAAGATTCGTTACGGTCTTTCGGCAGGAAGAGTTCAAAGTGTGGCTGTGCGTTTTGTCGTGGAAAGAGAAAGGGAAATTCTCGCTTTTAAAACTGAGGAATATTGGACTATTACCGGAGATTTTGATGGAGGGGGTGGTGTTTTTACCGCCGAGCTTCAAAAATTCAAAAATGAAAAAGTTGAAATACATAACGAACAGGAGACAAAAAATATTGTTAAAGAGCTGGAGGGATCCGAGTACAAGGTTGTTTTAGTTGAGGAAAAACAAATAAAAAGAAGTCCTGCGCCTCCTTTTATAACTTCCACTTTACAGCAGGAGGCGAGCCGTAAACTCGGGTTTTCCGTGAGAAAAACCATGATGGTTGCCCAACAGCTTTATGAGGGAGTTGATATTGGAGGAGGAGAAACCGGCCTTATAACTTATATGAGAACCGATAGCGTGAATTTATCCGATTTCGCTCTTAAATCTGCAAAAGAAGTTATCAAAAAAGAATTTGGAGAAAAGTACGCGCTTGATTCTCCGCGAAGATATAGAGGGAGAAAGGGTGCGCAAGAGGCGCACGAAGCTATTCGTCCCGTAGATTTTACTTTAAAACCCGAGGATGCTAAGAGATTTTTGGATAGGGACCAGGGGCGGCTTTATGAGCTTATTTGGAAAAGGGCTATAGCTTGTCAGATGCAGGAAGCGATTTTAAACAGGGTTGCAGCTGATATTGAGGCTTTTAAAAACGGTGAAGCATCTTCATATATATTCAGAGCCACCGGTCAAACAATAGTATTCCCCGGATTTATTGAAGTTTATTTGGAAGGCAGAGATTACGAAGAAGAAGAAGGGCCGGAAGGCGAGAAAATTTTGCCGGCGCTTAAGGAAGGGGAGGATGTTGAGTTGAACGAACTTCATCAAAATCAGCATTTTACAAAACCGCCTCCACGATATACCGAGGCGTCTCTTGTTAAAAAATTGGAGAGTGAGGGGATCGGAAGACCCAGTACGTATGCGCCAACAATTACTACTATAATGACGCGCGGATATATCGAAAAAGAAGCAAAAATGCTTAAGCCTACCGATCTTGCCATGGTTGTTACTGATATGCTTGTTGAGAATTTTTCCGATATTGTTGATTATAAATTTACCGCCGAGATGGAAGATAAATTGGATAGCATTGAGGAAGGAAAACTTGAATGGATTCCGATGATTAAAGAATTTTATGGTCCGTTTCATAAAGCTATAAAAGAAAAGGAAATCACGTTAAAAAAGTCTGATATTGTCAGTGAAAAAAGTGATGAGGTATGCGAATTATGCGGTAGTCCGATGGTTATAAAGTTGGGCAGGTTTGGAAAATTTTTGTCTTGTTCAAAATATCCGAAATGTAAAAATGCAAAAGCTATTGAATCGGAAAATAAGCCTGAAAATGCCGAGGAAAATAAAGCTGTCGAAGATTTGAGAAGGAAATTTAAAGATAAAAAATGTGAGAAATGCGGCAAGTTGATGGAGGTGAAAACAGGAAGATTCGGACCGTTTTTAGGGTGTAGCGGTTATCCCGAATGTAAAAATATAATGCCGATTATTGTGTTTTCGGGAGTGAAATGTTCGAAATGCAGTAACGGTCAGCTTGTTGAAAGGCATACAAGAAAGGGAGGGAAAATTTTTTGGGGATGCAATAAATTTCCCAAGTGTAAAAATGCCACGTGGCATAAGCCAGTTGATCTTTGCAATAAGTGCAAGAATTTGCGAGTGGAAATTGAGGGGAATACTTTGTGTACGGAGTGCGACAGGGATAAGTTTCCAAAGAAGGGCAGAAAGTAATCAAGGCTATAGCAGCCATATTTCAGACACGCTTGCTTTCCCCTCCGAGTAAAGCTTCGCTAAGCGCTCGGCTTCGCTCCTCGCCTAAAGGCGAGTCCGTGGTCGCGAAGCCTCGCGATTGTCTTCAACATGGCTGCCATAACCTTGACTTTAATTTTCCAATTCACACTTGTACCAATCAAGGCTTGCTTCTTTGTGTTTTTTGAATTCGTTGGCCATTATTTTTTGAATTTCCGCGAGGCGTTTTTTTGTATTCGCTTCAAAGCGCAGTGTTAAATTCGGGCTTGTGTTTGAGGCGCGAACAGCTCCCCATGAATTTTTGTCGAAGGCGATTCGAACTCCGTCAATTGTTACGCAGTCGTAAAGTTTCGTGAAATGTTTAACCAGCGATTTTACTATTTGGAATTTTTTGTTGTCCGGACAATGAGCTTTAAATTCTTCCGTTGTATACGCTTTTGGCATGGTTTTGAAAAGTTTTGAAAGAGGATGAAATTCTCTTGAGAGAATTTCTGTTATTTTGCATGCGGCATAGAGTGCGTCATCAAAACCGTAATAATTTTCTCCGCAAAATAAATGTCCGGAAACTTCTCCGCCCAACGGGGACGAAATTTCTTTCATTTTGTTTTCTATAAAACTGTGTCCCGTTTTGCTCATTACGGGTTTTGCCCCAAGACGTTTTAATTCATTTATTATTACCTGTGATACTTTTATGTCGAAAACTATTTTTGGATTTTTTACGCGTTTGACCAAGTCTTTTGCGAGCAAAAGAAGCATAAAATCCGAGGAATACAGATGTCCTTTTTCGTCTACAACTCCGATTCTGTCTCCGTCGCCGTCAAATCCTATTCCGAGATCGGCGTGAGTTTCCCCCACTTTTTCAATAAGCGTTTTCATGTTTTTTAATTCTTCCGGATTGGCTTCGTGGTTTGGAAATCTGCCGTCCAGCTTGCAGTAAAGTTTTGTTATTTTGCACCCGATTTTTTTTAGTAATTCCGGAGCAAATTTGCCGGCTACGCCGTTTCCCGCATCTATAACTATTTTTAATTTTTTATTAAGGCGGATTCTTTTTGTTATGTCGGCTAAATATTCCGGCCAAATATTTAATTTTTTAAGAATACCTTTTTTTAGGCTTTTGTCGGCGGGGTGTCGAATAATTTTTAGAATTTCCTGAAGCTCTTCTCCACAGACTGCATGCGCAAGTTTCCCTACAATTTTAAAGCCATTGTACTGTTTTGGATTGTGGCTTGCCGTTACATTTATTCCTGCATCAAAGTTTAGCGCGCAGGTAGTCCAGTAAACCATGGGAGATGTCGCAAGCCCGATATCCGTGACGTTAAGCCCCGAATCGATAAGTCCTTTCATGCATGATTTTTGAAGGGTTTTGCTTGTTAAGCGATTGTCCCTGCCAACCGAAATCGTTTTTGTGTTATATTTTTTCTTTAAATATTCCCCTGTTGCTTTGCCGATGAGGTATGAAGATTCCGCGGTTAAGTCGGGGGAGCTGGGGGAATCCGCAATGCCTCTTATGTCGTATGCCCGAAAAATAAACGGGTTAATATTCATTGTTGTATCTTGTAAAATCCATAGTTTCTTTTATGTCCGCCAATCGGGAAGAAATTTGCCATTTTTTTAATGTTTCGGAAACGATCGGCGAAACCATTTGTTCCCATTTTTTTCCTTTCAATATGGCTTCGCGTATTTTTGTCGCGCTGATTTTTATTTTATTGCGTTTGACATGGATTATTTCCGGTCCGGATTTTGCGCTGTAAGCTTTATTGTATTTCGCATTGTAGCAGGCTTTTACGATTTTTGAGCCGGTATATATTTTAGTATATGGTGGTACGTAAGTGTTTATGTGATTCACCCAAATTGCATAATTGTTCACGTTTCTTACCGGAACGATGCAGTATTTTTCTGCCGGGATTTTGGCTTCCTTCAGTGCTTTATCTATAAGGTCAAATCGTTCGCCCGCTGTCAGCGGATTGTCCGGAAGATAATTTTTTTCCGCACTTCCGATTACGATTATCACTCGTTCGTTCTTTTGAAGAATTTGTTTTATCACGTCCAAATGTCCGTTGTGAAACGGTTGAAATCTGCCGATGAAAAGTGCGGATTGTATATTTTTCAACATGTCTTTAGAATATGGAATCCTGCTTTTTAAATCAAGCAAGTTGTTTAGCCTGACTAATTATTTATCGGAATAATGTACGGAGGATTTATTTTGTGTCGGTTTATTTCGTTCAGCCTGAAAATTTTGTGTACTGCATTCGGGTTTAATCCTTTATCTACAAGATCTTCTTTTGAAGAGCCTTCTTCCATCTTTCTTAAAATTATATCTATTTCTTTGTAGTTCATCCCGAGCTCATCTTCGTCTGTTTGATCCGGATAAAGTTCCGCTGACGGTGTTTTGTCCAAAAATTCCTGAGGCAGTCCGACATGTTCAGCCAATTTATACACATCTTCTTTGAACAAATTGCCGATTATTTCAATATCCGCAGCAAGATCGCCGTATTTTGTGCCATATCCAAGTGCAAGTTCGGTTTTGTTTGACGTTCCTATCACAAGCGCATTTTTGCTGTTTGCAAAATTGTACAACAACACCATTCTTATTCTTGCCTTTGTGTTTATTTGCGCGAGATCATTAGGTTGCCATGGAAGAGAAAGAAAATCTGTAAGAAATTTATTGATTGTTATCGTGTGCTGGGTAACTTTTAAAAATTGGCAAAGCGCTTTTGCGTGCATGTGATTTTCTTCCGAGGAAATGCCTTTTTCCGGCATAAGCAGTGCCGTAACATTGTCTTCTCCAAGGGCATCTGCAACTAGTTTTAAGCAAAGCGCTGAGTCAATGCCGCCACTTACGCCAATAACCGCTTTTTCGGTTTTAGCTTCTTTAAAATATTTTTGAATTTCCGCGATAATTTTCGTGTAGATGTTGTGCATCGGGGCGAATTATAAAACTTTTTTATAATATTAACAGTTGTCAGTCAAAAAAAGGATTGCCTGTTTCAAGAGAAGATGTTCCAGACATTTTTCATCCCTATCTCTGCCATCTTTTCAATTGTATTTTTATTTCCATCTCCTGATCCCGTTTTTTTAGCGTTTCGCGCTTGTCATAAAGTTTTTTCCCGCGGCAGATCCCAATTTCCATTTTGATTAAATGCCCTTTCCCATAAAATTCGAGAGGGATGGCGGTTACTCCTTTTTGCGCAATTGCCTGAGATATCTTTAAAATTTCTTTTATGTGCAGAAGAAGTTTGCGTTTCCGCGTAGGATTGTAATCTTTGTTTGAAGAAAATTTGTATCTTGAAATATGCGCTTCGTTTAAAAAAGCTTCATCTCCTGAGATATCTACAAACGAACCCTTTAAGTTAGATTGGCCGGTTCTTATGGATTTTACTTCCTCGCCTGTTAGTACGATACCAGCTTCATATTTCTCTAGAATTTCGTAGGCGTGGTAGGCTTTTTTGTTTTTTGAGTAAGATGTTAGGGCTTGCTTGGGTTTTGGTTTGCTCATGTATGCCAAGTTTAGTTGGTTGAGCGAGTTATGACAAATAGTTCACGAAGTTTTTTTACGTAATTTTCTTGACAGCGATTTATTTAAAATATAAAAATTTAGGAAAATGTTTTATTAAATTTTATGGAGAGAGGATGTGATATAGGTGGAGTTGATGGGAATCAGGCTGGAGGGGAGGCGCAAGTTTATCATCCTTTTACGAAGGTGCAATTGAGTTTTTTGCTCGGCATTTCTTTAACAAAAGAGCAGGCATATGACAATGTCAGTAAAACTGTCAGTGCAGTAGGCGATGAATCTTTTTTGTTGTTTCGTTTAAGAGGGGACATGGGGTTGGATATGCATGCCGGCGGCGGCAATGGTATCGATGTCACGTATTGGATAATCCAAAATTCGTATACAGGGAAAGGCATTAAGAGAAGGATAAATCCGCGAAAGGTTATTGATTTAGTATTTAGGCTTAGGGATGAAGCGGCGGGAAATTGACTTTTTGCAATTATTTTATGAAACAAAGTGGAATAAAGGCTGTTATTTTTGGCGATGAGAGGTTGATTGTCGGTGATGCCGAGGAGGATGGCTCTAAGCCAAATTATCCTAAAATTCTTTTAGAGCGGTTGAGTAATGGAAGGTACTTAGTTGCTCTTGTTTCCGAGCAGACGCGTAATGGGGTGGATGCGGTTTTATGGAATTCCGGATTAGATCCAAAATTGTTTGATGTTATTATTTCCCATGAAGATATAGGGCGTTCAGGATCTCCTTCGCCTTATTCTTATAAACTTGCGCTTGATAGATTGAATGATGTTAGGCGGCAAAATGGCTTGGAAAGAAAATGGGGAGTCCCTCAAAAATATGAAAGGTATGAGGCTAATCAGGCGGTTGTTTTGGTTTGTTCCAATCGGGAGGCATGTGCCGCTGTCCTGGCGGGGATGAAGGTTGTTGCAGTTTTGGGCAGGACTGATTCGCGAGAGTTTCCTGACTCTTTTAACAGGTCGAGTGTTGATAATACTGTTTCGTCGCTTGCTGATTTGGTTGGGAAAAAGGTTTATCAGTGGCTTAGGCGTTGTTAAAAGCCAGGGATATATTTTTCAGTTATTTCACACTATACGAGCACAACATTATTGACAAAAAATAATTAACTACTAGAATAAATACAGTTTCAAAAGTATTCGAACAATATGATTATATACAATTATATAAACACAAATTTGCGCAGACGCCTTTGGGCGTAGTATTTTTGTGTTTAAAAACCGAAATTCTATACGCCCTCTTCTATAAAAAAAGAGGTTTTTTATTTTTTAATATAATAGTATGAAAAATCAATCGAATTATGTAAAAGTAGCTTCTCATGAAGCAAAAAAAGGAGAGTTCGATAAATGTCTCCTTCTATACTCCGGAGGGTTAGATACTTCTGTAATGTTGAAATGGATACAAGAGGAATATAATTGTGATGTTATTGCACTCACTATTAATCTTGGGCAAACAGCTGACAACCTCGAAGAAATCAAAGAAAAAGCCCTCAAGTTAGGGGCAAAAAATGTTATAATTTATGACGCAAAAGATGAATTCGCAGATATTCTTCTTGCAGAAGCAATCAAGGCAAATGCCGATTATCAAGGTGGCTATGCTTTAAGTACGCCACTTGGAAGGGTGGCTATTTCGAAAGTCGCTGTAAAAGTTGCCAAAGAAAATAATTGCACAGTAATTGCTCATGGCTGTACTGGGAAAGGAAATGATCAAGTGAGATTTGAAGGGTATATAACAACATTAGATCCAAAAATTAAAATCATTGCGCCAGTAAGAGAGTGGGGAATGGGAAGACAGGAAGAAATTGAATATGCTAAAAATCATAACATTCCAGTAAAACAAAAAGCTAATAAACCTTATTCTTACGACGAAAATATGTGGGGGAATACTGGTGAAGGAGGAGAAATTGAGGATCCAAAACTTATTCCACCTTTGAAAAATATTTTGCAATGGTGCAAAACAAAAGAAGAAGCTGAAAATCAAGAAGAAATTGTAGAGATTGAATTTGAACAAGGAGTTCCTAAAAAAATTAATGGCACAAAAATGAAGCTAAGCGATTTAATCCATAAATGTAATAAAATCGGAGCAAAACACGGAGTGGGAGTCTTTCATCTCATTGAAGATAGACTTGTAGGATTAAAGGTAAGAGGAGTTTATGAAAATCCAGGAGCGAGTATTTTAATAGAAGCTCATAAAAAACTTGAGAAACTGGTTTCAACAAGAGAAGAAAACGAATTAAAAACATTCATAGATAATAAATGGGCATATCTTACTTATGCGGCAAAATGGTACGACCCAGTAATGTATCACATCCATGCTTTCATCAATAGCCAAAATAAAAAAGTGGTTGGAACAGTCAAAATAAAATTATTCAAAGGAAATATTGATGTAGTTGCGTTAGAATCAAAATATTCGCTGTTTGATAAAAATCTGGCGACTTTTGAAAAGAATGAAACATTCAATCAAAATGCTTCCGCTGGATTTATCGAGATATATAATCTTGCTCAAAAAACTGCCTTCAATGTGTATAACTTTGAAGACGAACTTTATAAAAATTAATCTGCAAATTATGACAAAAAATAGACTTTGGCAAACAAGTGATAGTAAATTAAATCTATTAGTCGAAGCATTTACAGTAGGAGATGATTATATCTTCGACCTACAGCTTCTTCCGTATGACATAAAAGCAAGTATTGCTCACGCTGAAATGCTTCATAAAATTGGAATTTTAGATCAAACGGAACTAAATCAAGCGAAAAAAGGATTGCAAGAAATTTTAAAAAAATGGAAAAAAAATGAATTCATCATTGAAAAGAACCAAGAAGATGGACATACAGCAATAGAGCAGTATTTAACGGAAAACTACGGTGAAGTGGGTAAAAAAATTCATACGGGAAGAAGTAGAAATGATCAATCTCTTGTGATGATCAGATTGTTTATGAAGGAAAAATTATTAGAAATTCAAGACGAACTTAATAAGTTGATTAAATTATTCAAAACAAAGTCTTGTAAAAATCAGAAAATCCCAATGCCAGGATACACGCATTTACAAAAAGCTATGCCTACAACAGTAGGAATATGGATAGATTCTTTTTCGTCAGCTTTCGATGATTTTGATTTGATATTAAAATCAACGATAAAAATCATTGATCAAAATCCACTCGGTTCAGCTTCTGGCTTTGGAATAAAGAATTTGTTGTTGGATAGAGAATTTACAACCCAAAAATTAGAGTTTGGAAAAATACAAAATAATCCTATGTATTGCGGATTATCAAGAGGATACTTTGAAAATATCGTTTTGCAAACATTATCCCAATCAATGGTTATTGCAAGTAAATTTGCTAACGATATGTTGTTATTTACGACACAAGAATTTAACTTTTTCTCACTTCCAAATGAGTTTACAACTGGATCATCAATAATGCCTCAAAAAAGAAATTATGATGTTTTTGAAATCATGAGAGGTAATGTTAGGGTCTTTAATTCTTACCAAAACGAAATTCAAAGTATAGTTTCATCAATTGGCAGTGGATACCAAAGAGATTTGCAGCTTACCAAAAAACCTTTTGTACAAGGAATAAATCTTTGTGTAAATACAATTGTATTGTTGTCAGAAATTATTAAATCATTGCAGGTAAATGAAGATAACTTAAAGAAATCCATGACAAGTGATTTATATGTTACGAATGAGGTTTATGAATTAGTAAAAAACGGCAAAAGCTTTAGAGAAGCTTACCTTGAAATTAAAAAGAAATGGAACAAAGAAGAATAAGGTGTTTTCTCCACTTTGCTCCGAAAACGATTTATTAAAATTTGACTCGAACATTTTTTGACAAATGGAAGATAATAGTGTATGATAAATCTATGTTAGAGGAGACAGGAGGTAAACAGGCTGAAGTTGAACGCTTGGAACAGGAAATAAAAACGTTGCGCGGAACTATAAAAGGACTACAGGAAAAATTGTTTGCGCATGAAACCGAATATGCTCGATTAACAGGTGCCGATCAAAAAGTTGGTGCAAAACCTTCCAAAGAACATATAAAAGAAGTAGTCCAAATAACAGCAGACACTCGAAGCCGTGCCATAGAAACAGAACAGACCTATATGCCTCCGCCGAAATCCATGGGAGAATTAATAGCTTCAACCGATAAAAAAACTTGGACAATTTGCCATGCTTATATCTATATTCCGGCGCCCAAGCCTGATCATTGCAAAACGACAGATTATTATTATTTAATTCCGAATGTTCAAGGTATCGGTAATACATATCACTTTTACTCGATGGAAAAATTTTTTGACGGGGGAAATAAAGATAAATTTGTCAGTAAACATAGAATTACAAAAGCCGCGACAGTAAAGGTAAAGGCAGGGGAAAGGCCAAATCAACTAGACCATCTGGCTTATAAACGTGGTGAAGCCGTATTTGAGGGGTAAAGAATGTTACACAGGCATGGAGCTTTTCTTCCAAGAATCGCCACTGAAAAAGTTGACCGATTCTCAAAAATAGTCTATAATAAGAAGAGGTAAAAAATAAAAACAAACAAAAATGTCTAAAGAATCTTTCAAAAGACCTACTACTGAAGTTTTTAAAAAAGATGCTGAAAAAAATCTTTTGGGAAAGGGAAAGGACTGGTGTAATCCTAAAAATTTGCCTGAAATTCGTGGGGCGGAAGAACTTCTTAAAAAAGAGAATGTCGAGATTAAATATGATTCCGGACAATATCTTGTTAATAATTTGTGGCTGTTATTGGGGAAAACATCGCTGGGTGATAAAGCGAGGACTTTTATGCATCACGAAATTAGGGCTGCATGGGATTCTGCCATAGATGAGGCTCATAATGAGGGTAGCAAGGATCCGGATGGGTTTAAGGAGAAGAAAGTTTACAATCTTTATTGGCTTAGTTCCCGTTTTAAGCTTCCGGAAAAATGTAAAAAGCTACAACTTAAAGATGGGGAAATAAGGTTTTTAGATAAGGATGGGAAGGCTATTTTGAGTTTTTCTTTGGAGTTAAAGTCTGGGGCAAGAAAGATTGCGGAAAGTAAGGAAATGATAGACGCATGTAAAGATAAAAGAAAAGATGAAGGAAAAAAGGGAGCAGAAAAGATTGCGGAGGATATTGGGCCGGATGTGGAGATTTTGCCGGACGGGGCGGTTGAGCCAGTTGAACCCGTGGAACCCGCAGAACCAGTTGCGCCGGTTGAGGCAACCAAGCCTGTTGAGAAGGCTGGCTGGTTGTTGGGAGGTAAGGTTCGAGATTTTGCTAATAATGCTATTAAGATTGCGAAGTCGCAGAGAGTTGCGGAAACTGAATCAGCGGATCGTTCTAAAAGATCGGCTGAACTTGCGAGGTCGGCTGAGGCTGCCGAATCAGCACGTGCCGGGAGACCGATAGAGCCTGTAGCTGTACGACCTGCAAAAAAGGTTGAGGCGGAAAAGCCTGCTGAAGCTGTGGCATCAGTGGATGGTCCTAAAAGGAAAGTGAGGGCTAAGAAAGATACTTTACCCGTGAAGCCAGCTGAAGTTGCAAAGCCTGTTGAACCTGCAAAGCCTGTTGAACCTGCGAAGCCTGCTGAACCTGCAAAGCCTGCTGAACCTGCAAAGCCAGCTGAACCTGCAAAGCCAGCTGAACCTGCAAAGCCAGCTGAGCCTGAGGAAGAAAAATTAGCACCTGCGGGGAATATGGAAGTGCCGTTGGCGTCGGAAATTTTACCTCTTTTAAATAGGGGCGGGCATTTTAGTCTTGTTATTCTTGGTGGGAGAAAACCGGGTGAAGGCGGTGGCGCAGGACTTTTTGATACCATGAAGCAGGTTGTTTTTGATCCCACTTCCAAAAAACTTGTGGTTATAAGTTATTCCCGTGACGCATATCTTCCCGATGGCAAGAAACTGAATCATGCTGTTACTAAGAATCCCGAAACAGCGCAAAAAGTTTTAGGAGAATTGTCCGGAGAAGATGCGCCTTTTTATCTACATATCGGATTGAAAGAGGCCGTAAAAATATTTGATATAATTATTGATGACATTACCGGACCTATCGAGATTGATCTTCCTGTAAATTATGTGGTTGATGGTGGGACTAATGGGACGCATCATTTTCCGAAGAAAACTGTTATTAAGGATGGTGCCACTATGCTTGTGTTTTTACAGTTCAGGCATGGGTTTATTGTTCCCGATGGTTATACGGGATCTTTTTCAGAGGCTAAGGCGAAAGGATATCCTGCTGTTGGGGCTGACGATTCTCTTAGAAAAGTTGCTTCCAGAATGGCTAGACAGGACTTGGGGCTTACGGCTATTATTAATGCTTTGAAGGGAAAAGTAAGCGGGAAAGGAAAACTTGGTTTGCTTATTTATAGAGGAGCTATTAATGAGATTCGGGGTATTCTTGCGGAAAATACCAATCTACCTATTTCTCTAATTGATATTGAGGGGATTCGAGGGTTAATGGCTCTTGGAGAAAAGTTCAGTAGTGGTGGGACAAAAGAGAGTTTGACTTATCATTATGGTAAAGATAGTACAGGGGGGAAAGCCGTGGGGCTGAAGGAAAAACTTAGAAGTATGCTTCCTGCAAATATTGCTTTTTATGTGCAGAGGGGGGAGAAGAAGAAGTGAATGCAATCGCGATTTCTTTCACAGTCCCAATTTTTCAAGATCATCTGTTATTCCGAGTTTCTTCGCCCATTTCTCCATGTAACCCATGTCTAAATTTGCTCCGGAAATTTTCAAAACTGATTCTAACAAAAGAAAACTGTACCCGTGTCTACTTTTTGGGGTACAGATCATGGCGGAGAGAGGGGGATTCGAACCCCCGGTACCGGTTAAGATACACGGTCTTTCCAGGACCGCCAGTTAAACCACTCCTGCATCTCTCCAAATATTGTCAATAATATCTTGTAACTTTAAAAAATCATTTTTACAACTATATCTAATTTTAAAAGTACCAAAGGGGTTTGCTTTGAATCTCCCATTTTTTGCTTTCAAGCATATGCTCTTGTTGAATTGCGATGGTGGGATAGCTGATATTTTTGCCCCAAATTTTATCAGTTTCTTTTCGTCTAAGTCAGGGTAGTAAAACAGTTCTCCTTTTATACGTGATTTATCAATTTTAATAACTTTATCAAGAAATAGTCGAAAAACTTTAATAATTTTGGGATTAGAGTTGGTTAATTCTATTGAATAAATCAGGCGACTATATCTTTTGTCTGTTCTTGCTTTAGTGCCTTCACAGGCATATAGCATGGCGCCGATTGTTTGTA
>MFXA01000059.1:0-1075 GCA_001787455.1 Candidatus Peregrinibacteria bacterium RIFCSPLOWO2_01_FULL_39_12
CGCACGGACAAGGTTCGTTTCTGCCTACTTTTTCTTGAATTGGGGGTGGTGCCAGGGTTCTTCGCTTGGGCGACTCTGCCCTTACAACCACGGGGTTGTCATTGAATTGTGTCGATCGGCTGATGTCCCCGCCGGATAATTGCGCTTCAACTTCATCTTCATTTGTCCGCATATTTTTTTCTTCGTTTTTCTTGAGGAGTTCTGTCGGTACCGATTTTGCGATATCTATTTTAAAGAGCGTGGTTACGGTGTTTGTTCTTATCATTTCAAGAAGAGTCGTGAATAATTGAAAGGCTTGTGTTTTGTATTCGATGAGCGGATCTTTTTGTGCATAGCCGCTGAATGCGACGTTTTCGCGCAGTTGTGTAACAGTATCTATATGTTCGATCCATAGAGTGTCGTTTGCGCGTAAAAATACAGCTTTTTCTATTTGTCTGAGGATTTTTGAGTCGGCTAACATAGCTTCAATTTCCTCATAAGATTTTAATAGATATGTTTTTGCTGTTTCGATCAAGTCTTCCTGGTTTTTTATTTCTTTCAGCGATTCCAATGTGAGGCGATTTTTCCCATCTTTGTGAATGGCAGTGAGCGATTCGAAAATTTCTTTGTAATTCCATTCTTTAATTGGACGAGCTTCGGTGTGATTTTTTGCTATGTTTTCCGCGCATTCTTTTATCATCTCCAAAATGTCTTCTTTTAAGTCTTCTTTGGTCAAAAACTTTTTTCTTCTGTTGTAGATTATATTTCTGTGGATATTCATGACGTTGTCGTATTCGACCAGGTGTTTTCTTATGTCGAAATTTCTTCCCTCAACTTTTTTTTGCGCGCTTTCTATGGAGTGTGCGATGAGCCTGTTTTCGATTGGCATGTCTTCCGGAACTTTCAGTATGTTCATCATGTTCTTTATTTTGTCTGCGCCGAAAAGCCTCATGAGTTCATCTTCCATTGATACGAAAAATTGGCTTGCTCCCGGGTCGCCTTGACGACCGCAGCGTCCGCGGAGCTGATTGTCTATGCGGCGTGATTCGTGGCGTTCGCTGCCTATTACATAAAGTCCGCCCAATTCTTTTACTCC
>MFXA01000059.1:1109-3743 GCA_001787455.1 Candidatus Peregrinibacteria bacterium RIFCSPLOWO2_01_FULL_39_12
CAATTGTAACTGTGCTTTTTTGACCCGCCTGAGCGATTATTTCAGCTTCACGCTCGTGGTATTTTGCGTTTAGTACATTGTGCGGAATTCCCTCCATCTTTAAAAGTTTGCTTAAAATCTCCGATTTCTCTACTGAAATTGTTCCCGCCAAAACCGGCTGTCCTTTTTTATGAAGTTCTTTTATTAAATCAACTGTCGCCAGGAATTTTCCTTTATGCGTTTTATAAATTGTATCCACTTTATCTTGGCGGATAACCTGCTTGTTTGTAGGAATTATAACTGTGTCCAATCCGTATATCTGATAAAATTCTTCGGCTTCCGTGGCGGCTGTTCCCGTCATTCCCGCTAATTTTTCGAAAAGACGGAAATAATTTTGGAACGATACTGTTGCCAGTGTTTTGGATTCTCTTTTTACTTCTACATTTTCTTTTGCTTCTATCGCTTGGTGCAGTCCGTGAGAATAGCGTCTGCCCTGCATTAATCTTCCTGTGAATTCATCTATAATGATGATTTCGCCATCTCTTACCATATAATCTATATCAACCTTATAGCATGTGTGGGCGCGAAGCGCTTGTTCGATATGGTGAACCTCTGTGAATCCGGCTTCCGTGTAAATATTTTCGAGTCCCAAAAGTTCTTCCATTTTTGCGATTCCGGCTTCTGTCAAAGTCGCCGTTTTGCTTTTTTCATCTATGTTGTAATGTGTGTTTTCGGTGAGTTGCGGGATTAAGCGAGAATATTGCTGGTATTTTGCAGTTGATTCCTGCGCCGGCGCGGAAATTATGAGAGGTGTTCTTGCTTCATCAATTAAAATTGAATCCACCTCATCCACTATGGCGTAGTGCAGATTGCGCTGGACGGTTTCATCCAAGCTTGTAGCCATATTGTCGCGAAGATAGTCGAATCCGAATTCATTGTTTGTTCCGTAGATTATGTCGCAGTTGTATGCGGCTTGTTTTTCTTCTTTCAACATGCCGTGGACAACTACTCCGACCGACAGTCCGAGATAATTGTAAAGTCCGCCCATCCATTCCGAGTCGCGGTGTGCCAAATAGTCGTTTACGGTTACTACAAATACGCCTTTTTCGGTTAGCGCGTTTAAATAAACAGCCATTGTGCAGACTAAGGTTTTTCCTTCACCGGTTTTCATCTCTGAAATGTTTCCCTGATGCAGTACTATGCCGCCGATTAACTGAACGTCGTATGGGATCATGTCCCAAACTGTGTCTTTTTCTCTCACTTTCCATGATTTTCCCATTAGATGTCTGCATGCCAATTTTACAAGGGCAAAGGCTTCCGGAAGGATTTTGTCCAACGATTCGCCGTTTTTTATGCGGTCTTTAAATTCGCTTGTTTTTGCGAGAACTGCGTTTTGATCTTTTATTGTTTGTTGATACTCTTCTTCGAATTTGTTTATTTGCGGGATCAGGGGTCGAATTTTTTTGAGTATTTTTTCGTTCGGGTCTCCAAGCAGTGCGTTTAGTAATTTTCTTATCATGGTAGCAAGATTTTAGCACTGTTTTGAGAGCTGGTTAATTTTTGTTTAGGTTTACTATTGACATTCTGGAAAAAACAGGCAGAATGTTTGCCCGAAATTATATTTTTTAAATTATTATTTTATGAAACTTAGAGATTTTAGTCATCGTTGGGTAGACGAGTGTACAGGGACTGATGCTGTCCCTATTTTTACTGGAGATATACGGGATTTGCCGGATGTTCTTGGAGTACCGTCGTCTTGTTTGACTATCAGGCATGTTGAAAAGAGCATGGCAAAAGCTCGCGGTGGGGATATTTGGGATTATAGATGCAATGATTTGCTTGGTGTTGCTGATGATGTTGATGCTCTTAGATATGAGACTAGGAGGTATATAGATGAATTTGGTCCTGATGGAGCTGTTATTGCTGATTGTGGACAAGTCGTTGAACCTATTCCAAGAGTACAACATACTATTGAAGATGAGGAAAATGGGGGATATGAAGATGGTATGGGTGAAGATTGATGTCAGCTTCGTAAAACTTTTGCTATTCACGCCAAGGGTGGGTATGGCGCTTGTGTCTGTTATTCTTTGTAGCCTTTTAGTGTAACGCCAAGTGTTTTTATAATTATTTTAATATCTTTCCAGATTGACCAGTTTTCGATGTAAAAGCGGTCGAGCTTTACTTCTTCTTCAAAATTAAGGTCGGATCGTCCGCTTACCTGCGCAAGTCCCGTTAAACCCGGCCTTATTGTCAGTACAAATTTGTGATGTTTTTGATATTTTGCCACTTCTTCCGGCAGGTGAGGGCGTGGACCTACTAAGCTCATATTGCCGATTAAAACATTCCATAATTGAGGTAGTTCGTCTATTGAATATCTGCGGATGAATCTGCCGAGCCTTGTTATGCGGGGGTCGTTTTCGATTTTTACGAGTGGACCGTCTTTTCTTAAATTATTTTCTGCAAGGCGGTAACGAAGATTGTCTGTGCGGGGGTGCATTGAACGAAATTTGTAGAATTTGAAGAATTTTCCGTATTCGCCGACTCTTTTTACGGGCGAGCCGTCGTCCAGTTTTGCGAAAAAAACCGGTCCTTTTGAGTCCAGTTTTATCGCTATTGCAGTTAAAATAAATATCGGGGAGAAAATTATAAATCCTA
>MFXA01000059.1:3766-7496 GCA_001787455.1 Candidatus Peregrinibacteria bacterium RIFCSPLOWO2_01_FULL_39_12
TTTACGTCGAGAAGGTCTGGAATAAATCTGTAATTTATATGGTTTAGCTCGCATATCTCCAAAATTTCTTCATTTTCTTTTTCCTGCAAATGGGATTGAGTTTGGATAACCTCGTCCGGGTGATGTTTTTCCAATATGTAGTTTAGCTGGCTTGATCCTCCCAAAATTTTTATTTCCGTCTGAGGTTCTTTGTTTCCTATGAGTCCCATGATTTTGAATGTTTTATCTTTTATTAAATCCTTATAAATTGTGTTTGTAAGAGTATTATTTCCTATAAAGATAAGATGGCGGGCGCCGATTCCCATCTTCAAAAATAAGTTTTGTATTATACGGACAATTGATCTTCCTAAAATTATGAGAAGAATCGTTAATCCCCAGCTGTACAGCATTGCAAGTCTTGAAAAGGGGAATGTTCTTGTGAAGAAGAAATATGTGATTATTGCCATTGCCCATATGCCGCAGGCGAGTAAGCTTTTTTTGGATTCTTCGGAAAAGCGTGAAGTTGTTTTTAAATTGTACATTTTGCTTAGAGCAAAAATTATTACAAGAATCAGCGCGGCTTTCAGGCTGAATTTTATGTATTCATTGATTGTGGGTAGCACACTGTAATCAATCGGTTTTGAGAGTCCTTTGATTGGTTCCGTTATTAAACGAAGTTTGTAAGCGACAGCGAATGCAAGGACTGTCATTATAAAGTCTGCGGGGATTTTTATGAGGCCGAAAAAAACTTCAGAGCGTTTCATTTTGGGATTTTAAAATGCTCTTAAACAGGTTCTGTAAGCCGAGTTCTGTGTCCCGGGACATTCGCTTTCGCTTATGTCTAGGGCTGTGATCATCTATCTTTGGGTTGTTGTTTGGACCCTTAAGCTTTTTAATGCTTTGGTATGTTTTCAACAACTCTTGCGGCGGGAAGATTTAGCTTCAATTGGAAGAAATTAAATCTTTCCATCCCACCTTGCACCTCACAGGGTTTACCCACTTTTTGGCTTTTGAAAGCCTTTTAGTCCCCATCTTAGACAGGGCTTTTCACCTTTGACCCGCCTTTCGGCAGGTTAGTATTGTCTCTGTGGCACTTTCCCTTCTCGGCGCTTTCGCGACGAGCGGCGCGGTGTTACCGGCTGTGATTTTCCATGGTGCTCGGACTTTCCTCCCGTCAAAAATTGACGGGCGATCACTGAACTTGTTTAAGAGCATGGCTTATTGTAGAGGTTTTTGGAAATTTTGCAACTTTTTCTTAAGGATATTTTCCAGTACTTGATCGTTTTTAAATTTTTTGATTTTTAAAAGATGTTTTGCTCCTTTAATTAGCGCTTTTTTCGGGATCAGTCCAATTATTTCGCTTTCGATTATTTCTACGTTTTTCGCTTTGGCTTCTTTTTTTATGGCGTTGAATACTATGTGCGGCGGAGTTATTTTGTAGTTTGTTAAATTCATTGAAACCTGTGTTATTCCTTTGTCTTTTAATTCAAATCCCAAAGCTTTTACGCTTTTAAATCCTCCGTCTTTTTCGCGAATTTTTTTTGCAATGGCTTTTGCAATTTTAATATTCTTCGTATCTAAATTTACGTTGTATGCAATGAGCGGTTCACGTGCGCCAACAGCTGTTGCGCCCGCTTTCCCTAAATATTTCGGACCGAAGTCAGGTTTTCTATCTGCATTTTTTCCGATTTCTTTTTTAAGCCCTTCATATTCTCCTTTCCTTATGTTTGCCAGATTTTTTCTATCTTCTCTTTTCGCGGCTTTTTCATAGAGATAAACTGGGATTTTTAGTTCGATTCCGATTCTACTCCCAAGTTTTTGCGCTAGTCGTACGCATTCTTTCATTGTTATTCCTGAAATTGGTACCAATGGGATTACGTCGGTTGCTCCCATCCTTGGATGTTCACCTTTGTGGCGGGTTAAGTCTATTATTCGTGAAGCTGTTTTTGTAGCTTGGAAAGCCGCTTCCAGCACTGCTACAGGAGTTCCCGCAAAAGTAATTACCGACCGGTTATGTGCGATGTCGCTTTCCACATTGAGAAGGAGAATGCCTTTGACATTTGTTATGGCTTTGCAGATTTTATCTATCTTTTTTTTGTCGCGTCCTTCACTGAAATTTGGAATACATTCGATTATTTTTTGCATAATTTTATTGGACACTTTGGCATTCGGCTTTCATTATTGTTTCATATGCTACGTCGCAAATTTCTTTGAGTTGGAATTTTGGTTCTATTTTACCTCCTTCGCATTCTGCTTTTTTGAACGAATTGCATGTTGCTTCCATTTTTGAATAGTCTTGATAGTATCCGCTAGGGCACTTCCATTCTGCACTGCACTCAAACACGCTTGGTTTGTCTACAAATACGATTGTGTTTCCCTCTTTGATTTTAAGCGCAGGTTCTGAATTTTGAGGAGGACAGTCGTAAACTTTTTTTGTTTCTTGCGAGTATATTCTGTCTTGATTGCAGCCGCACCCTAAATATATTTCATTTTCTTCGTTTTCTTTCAATCCTTTTTGGCATAAGCCTTGTGCCGGTTTTGTTATTGTAATGTTGTAAAATTTTTGGTTAGCTTCGTAATGATATGTATCTTTTGTGTTTGGTTCTTTGCATGGGAATTTGTCGTTTACTTCTTCTATAAAAATATAATCGGCATCGCAGCTGCATTCGACTGAAATTACTATTGGATTTTTAGCTCCACCCGGCGGGTTTATTGGTTCAGGTGTTTTATCTTTATTATTATCATTTGGAATTTTTGGATCTAGTGCAATTGTGTTTTGTTTAGAGAAAATTTTTCCTATTCGTGATAGATTGTTTGCTCTTATGGTTTTCATTACTTCCGGATCTATAAGCACGATGCTGTTTTTGTTTTCTTCAGTTTGTGTTGATTGATTTTCTTCAGGTTCTTGCGTTGAAGTATTGTTTTCTTCTTGGTTGTTTGGTGTTTCCCCATTGCCACCATTTCCGCTTTCTTCTTCCGGCGTTGTTATCGATTCTTCTTCCATTGGAGATTTTGTGCACCACCATTTTTTGTCTGTTTTTTCTGTCTGTTGAGGTGCTTGGCTTTTTCTCATCAATCCTTTAAATGTTTCTGTATTTGAGGCAAATGTCACTATCCCTCCAATAACTACTATTACAGCGAGTGATAGCAGGGTTCTGTTCTTGTTTGTCATGGTTGGTTATGGTTAGTGATTTTTAAGTTGAGTAGAAAATAGGTTCTTTATCTAACTCGCAGGGTTTTGTGTTTTCGCGGATGATGGCTATAACTTCCGGGTCGTTTTCGTATTTTTTAAGAATTTCCAGCATTTTTTGGTCGTCATCAACGGGAAGTTTATGTTTTGCGTAAATTTCGTTTACTTTTGTCTGCGCTTCTTCTTCCACTGCGGCTAAAAGAGGATCTTTGATAAGTTTGCATGTGAATTCTATGTTTGCATTTATGAAAGCGGAGTATATTTCCGCCTCAGTTTCGAGGATTTTTTTGCGCGGTTCACAATTCCTTACCGCTATTACGGTGATTACAATTATTATTATAAAGATTGCTACGATGACAAATTTTCTCACTGTTTCAGTGTATATCTGGGCTGGGAATTCAGCAAGGAATTTTGTAGTGATTTCATCACTATTGACATGATTTTTCAAGCCAAAAAAATTGATTTTTCAGATGTATGAAGTAATATGGGTGAGTAAATACTCACTATCTATTAACAATAAAAATTATGAACATTACCGATGAAAAATTGTACGAATTATGT
>MFXA01000060.1:0-954 GCA_001787455.1 Candidatus Peregrinibacteria bacterium RIFCSPLOWO2_01_FULL_39_12
CTTCCACAAGAGTGAATTTAAGCATTTTAATATTTTTTTCATCGGCCTTGTCTGTTGCCGTTTCTTCGCCCGACACCGATCCTCCGCTTTGACTGTCCTGCTCCGCTTTTATATTGGATAAAATATTTTCCAGATCGTTTGCAAAACCGCTACCCAAGCCGCTAGAACCACCGGAACCTGCGCTTACGCCATTGCCAGCAGTATTGCCAACACCGGAACCTGCGCCACTACCGCCTCCATCACTGACACCTGCGCCACTGCCGCCGTCAGAATCTACGGTTACACCATCACCCGAAACACCGGTTGCGCCACTTGCACCAGTGGAAACTTCACTCCCACCTCCACTACCGCTACTCTCACCGCCGCCAGCCGCACCACCGGAACTGCCACTGCTAACGCCAGCACTACTGTCATCAGTCGCAAAAGCATCCTCACCGCTCCCTTCCTTAGCCTTTTCCTCCTCCGCCTTTAGCGCCGCCTGCAACTCATCAAATCCTTCAATTTCGTAATATACAAACGGATAAAGTTTTATTTCCTTCGCGGAAGATTTTACCTCCACACTGTTGGAAGAAACACCCGAACTGCCGGATACGGATAGCGCGGCATTCCCCGGATTTTCCGTAGTCCTAAGATTGAAAACAGCAATGCCGGAAGTTAAAGTTTTTTGATCGCTGTCCATAATATTAACAATAGGCTTATCGCTGTTCTGATTTATGTTCAGCGTAACAACTTCATCATTATTTACATCAACGGGCTTATCGCTTGCATCAAATGCCTGAACGGTCAAAACAACATCATCACCGCCGTTTGATAAATAAATTTCTTTATTTAAAGTTAATTTCAATTCTTCTATAGGAGGGGGAGAGATAATAACTCCCGATTCGGATTCTCCTTCGCTGAACACGCATGCATTTTCAAATTTCATGTCATAAGTAAATCCTACAACAAAATCTT
>MFXA01000060.1:1042-15286 GCA_001787455.1 Candidatus Peregrinibacteria bacterium RIFCSPLOWO2_01_FULL_39_12
ACTGTTCAAACTAAGCTCCAAAGGATTAAAATTTTCATTTTTTTCTTCAGGCAAATCTTTATTGAAATGCATATTAAAATAATCGGACTCGCCGTCCAAAACCAAATAAGCGGATTCATATCCGTAGGAAATTCTGCCATCCACAGCCGGAAAAACAGTCGGATCATCGGTATAAGAATAATGATTTTTATCGGCATTCAATGAATAAGCCAAAACATATTCATGCTTGTCGTCGATGCTCATGTCTTTCCATTCAAGCGCGTCTTTTGTTTCTTTCTCGGAATTAACAGTTTCATTTATAACCGGAAGTAAGTAATTATTTAAAATTTCCGCGCTGATTTCAGGCAAAGTGTAATCTTCTTTACTTGCTCCACTTCCAAAAATTCTGTAACTGCCGGGAACTATTGCAAGCTCGTTGGCTTTAGCTGTCATAACAGCTTTTAATTGAGCCAAATTATCAATATCTTCTTCAAATAAATTTACATATTCGATTTTATTTGTTTTGCCCGGATAGTAATAAGCGGGGACAAGTTCAAGACCGGATTTAATCGCATCGGCATCAATAAATTCATTCTTTGGATTTGCTTTAGGATAAGGCACAGCCTCTTCGGGAGGGCTTTGAAACGCCACATATCGGGGATTATCTATCGGCAAACTGATTGCGGTTTTGGATTCATTCTGCGTGGAGATTGTATAATTAGTGGGTTCATTGTGAAGAATCACGCTTGAAACTTCTTTATCTCCTTTATCTCCATATTGAACTGCGTCAACTATAAGCGTTATATCCTTGTCAAAATCTTTATAAGGGAAAGAAGAAAGTCCGTAAGGCACGGTGTATTTTGCATCGTGGGAAAGCATTTTTCTTCCAATTTCCTGGATATTCCAACTTGGGATTGCATAAACAGAATCCGCCTCTTCAAAATCATAAAATTTGGTTTCGGCTACACCATCATTATCATTATCCACCCATTTATAATCGCGGATGCCATCATTGTCATTATCAATTCCGTCAAACATTCCGTATCTGTCCGAAAAATCTTTCAAAGTGACAGTCCCATCGTCGCTGTAATTAAGGATAACCCAGCTTGCATCAATTTTATCAAACCCGTGCCATATCTCATCTTTAGGGCTGAAATCCGAAAAATCTTTATCACCGTCTTGCACATAATCCGGCTCGTCGGATAAATCTTTTTCCACAAAAGCACCGAAACCGGATAAAAGCGATCCGTAAAAATCCAAAGTTACATTAAAATTGGGATTTTCTATTTTTTTCCCGGTGGCATCGACTTGGTTATCCATTCCAAGTTTTATCCCGCCAACACCCGACTGCCCGGAAGTTTTTGGATCAATAGGAAACGAATAAACATTCGCATCATTTGCAAACCCGTACGGCGAAGCCGGAAGACCGCTATAGCAAGCGTTATAATAAACATCGTCAATATCTTCAAACTGGTAATAATCTTTCGGACCTCCCCCCGCTCCTAATGCCCCCGGAAATTGAAAACTATCCACATGGTCTTTAGGGTCAACTCCTATATTCTCAGGAAATTTTAATTTATCTTCACCTCCGGGAATAATTGTTTTTATAAGACCGGTACTTCCCGAAACATCCAAAACGGGCATTGTTGCCATCATTGGAAAACATCGGTCGCTGTTTTTGTAGGCAGAAATAAAATTGCACCCCGCGGAATTGTCATAAGCATCGCCGCCGTACCCTTTTTTATCATTTTCATACAAAGTAAATAAAACTCCATCGGTGCCTGAGCCCTTTGTTAAAAGATCAGTCGAATATCCTTTATTTGAAAGCACAACCAAAATTTTAGAACCTGCCTTAGTTGATATAGCTCCATCCGAAACTTCGGTAATTATTTTGTCGTCTTTTTTTTGTTTGATATAAACCGTGAAAGAAAATGTTGCGTAATTTTTCTTCCCGTCTCTGTAATATTCAACGCTTATAACTCCGCCAATCGCATCGCCCGTGGTTATTTTTGCAGTCAAAAGCCTTTCACTCGCCATAATTTCGTCCGGAGTATCATATTCAATCAAAGGCTGATAAAACGGATTCGGTTGTTGCCCTTCAACAAGCTGTTCGGGAAAATACGTCGCAATTTTATACGGAAAATTTTCTAGAGCGCTCAAGTCCTGCTTATCAATCGCACCCACCACTTTTTCTATAATTTTGGTAGAATCTTGAATTGATTTATCAAAAGTGTTTATATAACTTAAATTTTCACCGTTAACATTGACGATAACATCGCCGATTTCCAGCCCCGACGAAAAAGGATTTTCATAAGTTGAAGGATTTTCCAAAAAAGCAGGGACTCCATACGTTGGATTTTCTTCAATAACCGCCCCCGTTTCCTGTATGCCTTTGGAATTTATATTTCCGCTGTAAGCGCCACCGGTTTTCTGCATCAGCTCGGGCTGTTTCCCGTTGATAGAATAAGGAGAAAGAAGCCGCGTATTCACGCCTGTAGTTATCTTTGGCATTGCAGTCCCTTTATCAAAAGACCTCATTGCCCGCGTCAAAACGGAATAATTATCGTCCTTCGGAGCATATTGAAGAGTATCCCAGTTATAATCTTCGGTTTTTACGGAGCCGAGAAACACACTGCATTGCTTTGCACTTTCCATCATGTTGGCGTCAATGCCGTTTACTAAAAATTTTGATGGGGATGCTTCTCTATAATAGTGAAATCTGAAAGGAAGCTCCTCCAGATAGGCTTTTGCAACTCCCGTAGCGGTATCAATCACAGGAATATCAAAAGCGGCATTGCCCAAAGTAGCCCCGTTCGGAAGATGAGTCCCAAATTCTCCGGAAAGTATGCTTGTTCCTATAATAGGCAAAGGCTCCTCGATTTTTTTTGCGATAGAATTTATTTTTTCCTCCAAAGCCGTGTTCACATCCTTCAAATAACGTTTTACCGATTCATCTTTTATTGAAATTAAGGATGGCACCGTATTTATTCCGGAAGGAATTTTTCGAGAATTGTATCTCCCAGTGAAATATGCAAAATCATTTGTTTTTGCGATATATTTGGAAAGAAGCCCGTGGTAGGGAAGAAGCATTTTATTAATAATGTCCATTGTAAATATGTCGGGCAAATCTCCCAGAGGATCACTGCTTTTTATGCTGTCGCCGAATCCCGGATTTCCGTTTTGTGATTTATTTGCGGGATGGTCGGGATTTATGGGTAAATCCGCAGAAACTTTATTAATGAGTGAAGCCGCCCAAAATTTGTTGTAACGCATATATGCGAGATTTTCCATCGCATCAAGATAATCCATATATCTCTTATATATTTCATCGTTTATTTGTTCCTCCTCGTTGACCAAATCTCCAAAAAACATTTTTCTGTCGAATTTCGCAAAAGCGGGCTCTCCCTCATAATAAAGGTGATTTTTATCAAAAAACTCGGCAAGCTTTTCTACTCCTGCGGAATTATTGGAAGGTTGTTTGATTACCCCATGCCAAATTTCAGGACGCGGAAAAGATACTAAATCATTCCTTTCAAAACTTTTGGATTTTTGATTGTAAACATAAGCTTTTTCGGAAAAATCGGTATAAGGGAACATGCTCACATAGCGGTTTCCATTTTTATTAACTACGGGAAGGGGGATATCCCCAATCAAAACCACTCCGGCAAGGCGGTTGTTGTGAGTCCCATCCCCATTCAGATACATATTTTCAAGCGCTTCAGACAAGGTTTCGACGCTGTCTTTTTCTTTATCGAAAAAAAGAATTTTCACATCGGTTAAATCATTATTTTTTTTGAGATCTTCCGCGTACCTTAATATGCGATGACCGATTTTTGTGTCGGAAAGATTGTCGGCGTATCCGTCATCCATAAGCCCGAGATAATTGTTATTGTTTTGATCGAGTTCGGTATCAATAACAAGAACAACCATGTCGTAAACGGTAGTTGAATCGTTTGGTTTGGATGCTTTTTCGACGGGATCGCTACCGTCGGAACCACTGTCGCTACCAGTACCGCCATCGCCGGCTTCGGCATTTGCAGTCACCGCATAAGCCGTTGACGCGTACGCGGTAAGCGTTGCTCCGGCTTGGCTTAAGCCCATCAAGACAACAAGAAACAAACAAACAAATTTTTGAAATTTAATTTTATATTTCAATTGGAATGAGGATATGGGTTTCCAATTTAAAAATATACTCGCTTAATCTGTAAAACACAATTTTTGTTTAGCTGGACATTCTGCACCCGTTTATGTTATACTACACTTATATAGCTTATCTTAAACACCATGCAGTTTAAAAGAGATACATTCTTCTCACCCTTCACTGAATTTCCTTTTTTCACTAAGGAATTGTTGCGCGAATCGGCAAAAAAATTCTCCATACACGAAAGTACATTAAACTCTTACATTTATAAAGCATTGAAAGATGGTCGGATTATTGGTTTAAAAAGAAATTATTATGTGACGCGCATTTTCTACGATAAACATAAAACAGACACAGGCTATCTTTTTTCACTTGCCAATATCCTGCTTAAGCCCTCATATATCAGCATGGAAACAGCTCTCCAGTATTATGGTATTTTTGCTGAAGCCGTAAATTACACAATAACTTCCGTCACATTGAAACTGCCAAGAGAATTTAAAAATAGAATAGGAATCTACTCATATCGTAATATAAGCGGGAAACTATTTACAGGCTTTAAAAACATAAAAGGAGATTTCAATTTTGTCATTGCTCTGCCCCACAAGGCGGTTTTTGATTATTTATATTATTATACAAATCGTTTTACAAAAAATGTTCACAGTGATTTGCTGGAAGAATTAAGGATAGATACGTCAGCACTGCCTGAAGAAGAAAAAAAAGCATTAAAAAATCTTATTAAGAATTTTACTTCAATAAAAATTCTCATATGAATATTTTAGTGGAAAAATTAAAAAATATGGTTAAAGAAAAACGTGATGAAGGCATACCTGATAATGTTATTATAAATAGTCTCAAGGAAGAATTACAGTATCCTATATTAGATTTTATCTACAACAGCAGAGAATATTCCCATTTAATCATGTATGGAGGAACCCTCCTAAGAATAGGTTACGATTTATCCCGTATGTCAGAGGACTTAGACTTTCAGACCGATAAGAAGTTTAATTTTAAGAAATTTAGAAATGATTTAATCGCTTATTTCAAAAATACCTATGACGTTGACATTAACGTAGCAATCAAAAGTGAACGACTCACGGGGACTGATGTTGCAACAATCAGTTTTTCAAATATTTTGGAAGAAACAGGCATTAAAGGATATGGTCTGCCGACTGTTTTAAAAATTCGTGTCGATGTGAATTTTTTCTCGAAGGCATCGAATTTTACAACAGAAACAATTCCAAAAGTTAAAGATACTTTTGCGTTCTCAATAAAAACCTATCCAGCTTCTACTCTAATGGCTAGCAAGGTGGCGGCAGTTTTATTGCGAACAAAAAGAGGGATAGGAGCCGAAACATCTGATTGCAAACCCAGAGATATATACGATCTTATTTGGTATATCGGTAAAAAAATTATTCCAGACCTCGAGTATTTAAAAGCGATTCATGCAAGAACCAATAAGGTTATGGAAGCCCGAAATATTCTTGAACTTTTTAACGCGCTTAAGCGGCGAGTCCCTAATCTGGACGACAAATCGTTCAGGCAAGATCTAGCTCCATTTTTTAACAATCAGACCGAGTATGATGAATGGCATAGAAATTGGAGGCAGAGATTTATCACACTGATAAATTCTTATGAAATATATGAAGTAAGGAGAAAAAATAACAAACCTGATTTACAGAGCATTTTGGTAGCAAAAGAATTTTCAACCGCCAATAGATATTTTCACTACTTTTTCGCTACAGAAGAACCGGAAAAGCAGATTCATTTTACTTGTATATTAAGTGAATATTGGTATATGTGGTCGGAATTTAGAATTTCAGGCCACCGCAGGAATGACATTAAATTTCACACGGAAAATGTAAAATTCTCAGAACTGGATTATGAATATATGGGACTTTTTTACACAAAAATTGAAGACTACATTAAACGAAACGATTACATCATACTTCAGCCTGAACTAAAGACAAAAGTTATCAGGGCAACAGCCGATAATCTTAATACAAAAAAAGAAATTTTCCTCAATCGAAGTCTAATAGTCAAAGAAAGATTTGAGGATTTACTTTGAGACTATTTTGATGTCAAAATTGCGTAACAATAATTAGTCGCTAAGGTAGTGTCAATTACAGGCGATATAGTACCGGTATAAGCATCATCACATTCGGTATTTGCATTTTTCTTAAGTTCAACATGAGCATATAAACCAAAACTGTAACCAGCTTTAGGAGTTACTCTATAAAAGTATTTTCCTGCACAAGTTTGACCACCATAAGCAGGAAACACATTAGTAGATTGAGGATCTTTTGGTATGGTCCCGCCCAACGCGGATAAATAATCCAAAAAATTAGCATCAATTACGCAAGTATAGCTATAATTAGGATACGATATCCCCTCCAAATTCCCATTAATCAACACCTTTTGAATCTTCTGCAAATCCGCAATTCTCGCGGCATCGCGACCTTTGGCAGGTGCACCCATTATAGTCGGTAAAAACGCCACAGCCAAAATGCCGATTATCGCAATCACAATCAAAAGTTCAATTAAAGTAAAACCATCATCATTAACTTTCACGTTTTTTAACATTAAAAATTATTATTGTGTCAAAATTGCATAGCAAGAATCACCATCCACAGCATCATTAGCTATCTTGTCGGAGGCTGTGGCTAAGCCTGTACACTTGGTATTACCAGCTTTTATACTTTCCATTCTTGCATACAATCCGAATGAATAAGAAGATGTAGCAGGAGCTTGTGTAGGAGCTTTTACATAAACATATGTTTTATTGCATTCAGCAAGAGTGCCAGCTTTAAGTTTCCAGTCACTGGCAAGAGCCTCTACAGGCACTTTGCCACCCAAAGCAGTTTTATAATTTGTAAAAGAAGCATCAGTTATACAGGTGCTAGCAGGATAGTCTGTCCCTTCCAAATTTGCATTTATTAAAACTTTTTGAATCTTTTGCAAGTCCGCAATTCTTGCGGCATCGCGTCCTTTTGCAGGCGCTCCCATTATAGTCGGTAAAAACGCCACAGCCAAAATGCCAATGATCGCGATCACAATCAAAAGCTCAATCAAGGTGAAACCCAAAAGCTTTCTTGTTTTCATAAAAAAATGAGGTTAGTTAAATATCAAAAATAATTCTACTCAATCAGTAAATAAAACTCAAGAGCAATTTACATCGCGCCAGACAAACTTGTCAGCTTCATAATCGGAAGCATGATGGAAGCCACAACAACTCCGACTGTCGCGCCGATAATAATTAAAATAACCGGCTCGATAACTTTTGAAATACCGTTAACCGCAGTATCAACTTCTTCCTCGTAAAAAGCCGCTATTTTTGCCGTGATCGTATCAAGCTGGGCTGTTTTTTCCCCGACATCAATCATATTCACAAGCATAGGAGGGAAAAGGGGATTTTCGGTCAAACTTTCAGCCAGCGGTATACCTTGTTTTATATCTTCCATGGCCAGTAAAAGACGTTTTCTGTAAACCTCGTTGCCTATCGAATTCGCGGTAATTTCCAAAGTTTTTACAATCGTAACATCGCTGTCGAGCAAATTACTCAGCGAACGCGCAAAACGCGCCAAAAAGGATTTCTGGAACAACTCCCCGAAAATGGGAATATGCAATTTAAAACTATCCAAATAATATTTTCCAACTTCGGTTTTCCTGAAATACATAAGCAGTAAAATTAACAACAAAAGCCCCGCGAGTAAAAACAACCCTCGAGCCTGCAAAAACTCGCTTATCCCAACAACTATTCTTGTTATTAAAGGAAGTTCGCCCTGCATCGAAGCAAAAAGCTCTTTCAATTTTGGGATGACCAAAACCATCATTGCCACAACAACTCCTACAAGCAAAGTTAAAATCACAACAGGATACATCATCGCGCTTTTAACTTTAGATTTTATGGAAGCGGCTTTTTCAGCATCGGTGGCCAAATTATTCAAAACTTTCGCCAATTGCCCGCTCGCCTCGCCCGATTCAACCATTCCAACTTCGGCTTCGCTAAAAATAGTATCAAACGCAAGCATCGAAACGGACAAACTTTCGCCTTCCTCGATTGACTCGGCGAGAGTATTTACAATCATGTGCATTCTCGGACTTTTTTCAAGCTGCAAGGCAAGCGATTTTAACGACTTCACCATTGGAATTCCGGAATTTATCATAACCGCAAGCAAATGGAAAAAATCGGCTTTGTCCTTTGTTTTAACACCTGAATGTGCAACGAAATAATTATTTATTTTATAGTACCATCCGAAAATTCCACCTTCTTCAAATTTTATTTTTTCACCGTACCTGTTAAGCACAATCCCTTTTGGAGCTTCTTCCTGAATATTTAAAACTATCTTCTCTTTTTGAAGATTTTTATCATCAACTTTAAAAGTTTCAGTATCGTTTGTAATAAGATTTTTTGCTTTTTCCATGATTATTCGGCTTTACGTGCTACACGATAGACTTCTTCAAGCGAAGTCATCCCTTGTAAGGCTTTTATAACGCCCGCTTGTTCAAGCGTCACCATGCCATTTTTTTTCGCAGCTTCTTCTATCGCAATCATATTTCCATCTCCACCGATAAGTTTTCTAAGCTCGTTATTCATCTTGAAAACTTCATAAAGACCGACTCTTCCGTGATATCCGATGTTGTTGCATTTTTCGCATCCGACAGCTTCGTGAAATTGCATTTTTTGTAGAAGAGCTGGATCAATTTCCCCTTCGGCATGCAAACTTTCAAGAGCATGTTTTACAAGTTCGGTAATTTCAGGGCTTGTCTGTACAGGCTGTTTGCAGTTGTCGCAAAGTTTTCTTACAAGGCGCTGTGCAATAATAAGTTCAATTGTAGATGTTAGAAGATAAGGCTGAATTCCCATATTTATTAAACGGGTGATGGATTCAACCGAACTGTTCGTGTGTAAAGTTGAAAATACCAAATGCCCCGTTAACGAAGCTTCAATCGCGGTATTTGCGGTTTCTTTGTCACGCATTTCACCCACCATAATAATATTCGGATCCTGGCGGAGCGCGCATCTCATTCCCGATGCAAAATCATAATCAATATCATGATGCACCTGGCTTTGATTAAGACCGTCCAGTTGTATTTCAACCGGATCCTCGATTGTTAAAATATTCACTTCCGGACGATTTAATTTTGTTAAACAGGCGTACAAAGTTGTAGTTTTTCCGGATCCGGTAGGCCCTGTATTTATAATAATTCCATTCGGCGATTTCAAAGCTGTATTAAGATTTTTTAAGGAAATGCCGCTTATTCCAAGCTCGCTTAATTCGGGAATTTTGCGCGATTTATCCTGAATACGCATTACTATTTTTTCGCCGTTCACAGTCGGCAAAGTTGAAATACGAAGATCCATTTCACGTCCGTCTTTTGTGGTGACATCGGCTCTTCCATCCTGCGGAAGCCTTTGTTCGTCAATTTTCAAATTGGACATGATTTTAATTCTCGAAACAACGGCAGGATGAAGATTTGAAGGATATTCAACAACTTCCCTTAAAACGCCATCCACGCGATATCTGATTCTTATATGGGTTTTTAAAGGTTCGATATGGATGTCGCTTGATCTTAAATCCAAAGCGTAGCTTATTGTTACCAGCACAAGCTGGGGAATATTTGCAGCCAAAATACTGTCTTGAAGCTGTTTCAATTTTTCATCAGTTTGTGCCGCTTGTTGAGTTGAATTTTCTTCCACGATTTTTTATTTTTGAAAATATGCATTAACCTGAACGGAAAAATTTGTTAAATCCTCTTGGGTTTCTTCCTGCGAATCTTCGAAATTCAAAGTGATGGATGACAAATCCATAAGCCTTATATTGTTGGTGAGCGCGCCTGAATTTTCTATCAAATGCAGAAATTTCGTAAAATTTTCACTCGAACTTCGAATGCTCATGTTAAATGGAAGGATGTAATAGCCGCTTCCTTCAACAGGATTTTGATAATCAATATTTGCAATTTCAAAAACGCTGTTTTTCTTTGAAAGATTTTTTTCGATAAGGTCAATTTGCCTTGTCAGTGCGGCATAGTCATCTCCGACAGGATAAATCGAGGAAAGTTTTTTCTCTATCTCTTTGTCAAATTGGTCGTAGTTGTCTTTTTCTGATTCATAAGCCGCTTTTTCGTTGCCGGCAGTTTCGGAAAGTGCGCTTATAAATTCTTTATTTTGTTTCAAGCCTTCTTTCGCCAGAGCATATTCCATCCAGTTCCTGTAAGAATAAAAACCAATGCTCAGTATCAAAATCAGACACAAAAACGCATAAGCTTTTTTATAAAGCGATTGTCTTTTTAAAAGCATTTCGTAGGTTATATCTGCCATAGTTATTCGGTTAGATTATTTGGCGCTTCTTCATCTTCCAAAGTTAAGCTAAGCTGCAAGCTCGATGTATAGCCGTCCTTAACCGAGCCGGCTTTACTTAGCGACCTTACCGCCGCATCTTTAAAAAATTTGGATTTATTCAATTCATCAATCAAATCCACAATCATTGTAAAATTCATTGTGTCGAATTTCTTTGTTTCTCCCGAGATCGAAATTGTTTTTGATCCGCTGTTAAAATTATAACTTGTATATCTGATACCGCCCAAATCATCATAAAAATTTTGGTTGTAGTGCCTGTCTATTGTCATTGTTCTTAAAGCAATTTCATCAATCATATCTGACCATTTAATTCTTTGTTCCTTAATTTTTTGGATGATAGTCAAATCGTTTATGATTACGGAATTCACATTTTTTATAAAATCGTAAATTTCTTGGTTGCTTAAAGCGGTAAAATCAATGGAAAGGAACAAATTCCTTAATCCGGTATTTTTTACCAGATCGGAAATTTGCGTGAAATTTTTAAAATCTCTTCTCGCTTGGGAATCGGCGCTGTTTGAAACAGAAGCAATTTTTTCATTCAGCTTCATTATAAGTTTTTCTTTATATAAAGCGGAAAGATCCGCGCCATCGCTGAATTCTTTGTCAATTAACGGCGCGGTAAATTCTTCAGTAAAAATTTGCTGGATATTTGAGATGGAAGTGGAAAGAGATTGTTTTAATGAGGAAATTTCCAAGAGCGCATCTTCCTTTTCGGCTTCACCTGATGTTTGGCTGTTTGTCGTTTCCAAATAATGAAGAAAACTGTCGCCATCCGAACTGAATGTGTCAAAAAAAGCGTTTAATTTTAAATATCTGTAAAAATTCAAATCGGTTTGAAGAGAGATAATTTCGGCATTTGTCGAAGCAAGATTTTCTGAAACATTCTGAATTTTTAATCTGGAAGTGGCGAAATCCAAATCACTTGTAAGTTGTGAAGTGAAAAACAAAAATGAAGAAATTCCGGCAAGTAAAATCAGTCCGAAAAATACTCTTAAAATAACTACAAGAAGGCTTCTCGGAGGAGGAAGATTTCTTATTAAAGACGTATCTAAAGTTGGAGCTTCGCCAAGGATAGATTTCGCCGCGCCGCCCGTTTCGGTTGAAACAATGTTTTTTATGATATCGGATTCCGCCATTTGTTTGTGTTTTTATATTCATAATATTTTAGCAGATTCCAATAGATACGTAAAGGGTGGAGGGTGGAGCAGGAACATGGAAGCAGGATCAGGCAATGCCTTTCTCTTAGGGCTGTCGGGTGGTTGGTCTGTTATCTGGGTTTACGGTACTCAGGCATTATCCACAAGCTGAAACCCTTCAGCTCATGGAGTTTAACCGAAGTAACATCTCTACAAAAAGTCACGATTTTTCCCGGGAAAAGAAATTTTATGAAGTAAAATTTCAACACGACATGTTCCAGCTATTCATCATGTTGTGCGTAATTTTGGCTTCTCTAAGCCATAAATCAATAGCGATTCCACCACTATTGATCCAATTTTTCAAGTCAAAAAAGTTGATTTTTCAGATGGAAAAAGTAATATAGGTGAGCAGATACTCACCCATTATTAACAACAGAAAACTATGCAAAGTAATTCACAAAATGATCTGACCAGTAAAGAACTTCACAGAAAATTTGTTATTCTCGGAAACAATCGCAGAAGACTGACAAACGAACTTTTGGCGCTTTTGCCTGAAATTTATGAGAAGAAAATCTATAAAAAATACTCGGCTACGATTATTGAATATGCCGGGAAATTCGGAGGATTAAGCAAAGGAGTTGTAATGAAAAGGTTAAGGCTGGAAAAACATCTCAAGGATAAGCCGATTTTAAGAGAAGCGATCAAAACAGAAGGAGTTCATAAGGTGGCTTTGATTGCTAAATTAGCGACTCCTGAAACTGAAAATATTTGGGTGGATAAATTGAAAAATATGAGTAAATCAAGCTTGTTCGAACTGGCGAAGGAAGTTAGAGGAAAAGTTGAAGATGGAAAGTGTAGCGGTAGCAATGCCGGGTTTGATTTTGGTTTCTGCAAAGCGGCTCCGCAAAAGATGAAAATCGAGATTGGGGGAGAATTGTTATTCATGTTTTTGAAATTGAAGAAAAAATATGGAAATAATTTAAGTAATAACGAAGTGATGAAGAAGATTTTGGAAACTGCGGTGGACGTATCTGAGGCAAAGTTTCAAACAGAACCTACGCGGATACAGTCAATGCCTCATAAAGCAAGTGTGGCTACTCGGGCAAAGCTTCGACCAAATGCTACCCCACAATCATCTCTACAAAAAGTCCAGATTTTTCCCGGGAAAATTTTTTCAAGATATGAAAAAGCTGTACAAGAAAATATTACCACTCAAGCTACCCGCTATATCAAGGTGAGAATTAAAAAACCCGCCCTATCTTCGACAAATGGAAAATGTTCATATCCGGGATGCGAAAAACCTGCGGAAAATCTTCATCATCCGGACCGTTTTGCAAGGGGTCAAAATCACGACAACATAAAACCTCTCTGTAAAACTCACCATGAATTCATGCACAATGGATTGGTGAAGAACGAGCAGGATTCTGTGGACAGTTGGCAACTGAATTTGGATGGAAAGCTGGATGAGATTGATGATTTGTACAGAAACTATAGAAGGGCTGCCGTGTAAATTATCCTTGGAGCCGGACGGAAGTTAGACAAAAGGCACACAAAAAACACCCGCCTGCCTGGACGGGTGTTTTACAAAAATTACTTCAACTCTACTGTAGCACCGGCTTCTTCCAATTTTTTCTTCATTTCTTCAGCTTGGACTTTATCAATACCTTCTTTTAATGGCTTTGGAGCGCCATCCACAATGTCTTTAGCCTCTTTTAATCCAAGACCTGTAATTTCACGTACCACCTTGATAACCGCGATTTTTTGACCTCCGGCGGAAGCCAAAATTACATTTTTCTTTCCGCTTTCTTCTGCGGCAGTCTCACCGCCACCGGCAGCTGGAGCGCCTGCCATCATCATTGGAGCGGCAGCGGAAACTCCGAATTTTTCCTCGAGAGCTTTTACAAGATTAGCAAGTTCAAGAACCGGCAATTTTTCTACCAATTCTACGATTTGTTCCGCATTCTTGCTTAACGCGACTGATGTTTTTGCTTCGTCTGACATATTTTTTTAGTTATAAAATTAAAAGATTACGCAGTTTGACCCTTTTTATCGCCGATAGCTTTAATAACTCGAACAAATCCTGCAAGAGTTCCATGCAACACTCCATGAAATCCTTGAATGGGATACTTGATAAGATACAAAAGTTTTGCAATGAGCTCTTCCTTGCTTGGCAAAGTGGCTAATTTTTTGGTGTCTTCCACAGATAAAACTCGGCCCTCAAAAAAAGCTCCTCTTAATTTAAGATTTGTATTTTTCTTTGCAAATTGATAAATGATTTTAGCGGCGGCAATTTCATCTCCGGAAGCGAAAGCGGCTCCCACAGGTCCGGCAAGTATATCCTTTGGAATTTCATCATATCCCGCTTCCTTGGCGGCGATTTTTATCAAAGTTTTCTTTGCAATCTGATATTTTACGCCTTTTTCCCTCAATTGTTTGCGAAGACTTTTGATATCTTTCACGGATAATCCCTGATAATCCGCAAAAACCACCGATTTTGCGCTTTTTATCTGATCTGCAAGCTCTTTTATCATATCTCCTTTTTGTGCTTTTGTAAGCGGCATATTTTTTATGATTACAATTTAAAAAACTCTATTGTCATAGAGTCAGCGGAAACAGATTGGAAATTAATA
>MFXA01000061.1:0-3247 GCA_001787455.1 Candidatus Peregrinibacteria bacterium RIFCSPLOWO2_01_FULL_39_12
AGGAGATATATTAGAATCAGTAGTCGCAGTTGTAATCGCAAAATTAACTGAAGCAACTCCACTCGTACATGTGGAATTAAGACAAGCTCTAAGGATATAACCTCCAGCATCCAAGTTGGAAGTTGAAAAACCCATTGTCGATGTATCTATGTTGGTACCGGTATTATAAGTAGTAGCCGTACCATCCGGTTTTACCACTTGTACGGTAACACTTGCTGCCTTAGTTCCTGTAGGCACACACGAATAAGTATAATTTACAAACTCTGTTTGACTCTTAGTATATGTAGTTTTTCCGTCATTCAACTTGATGTCCAAAGCACAAGTTGCAACTGTCGGAGTGACGCAGCTTGTTCCATTCCAGGTTTTTCCAGTTGAACAAACGACGAATAAACCATATGGCGCTGATGACCAGGCACTCTCCTGAGTTCCCAAAGCCATTTTAGCGCGCCAATATAAAGTTCCTGTTGCAGGAAAATTATCTATATAACTATTTACACTAGAACCAATAGCAGTAACAGCCCCGGTACTGGAAGGTCTAACCCAGGCCGTTGCAAACGAAGTATCCTGAGCGATCTGAACAGTAAGCGTTGCCTGCCCATAAGGAATACCGGTACCTGTAGCGGCAAAATCAGCGGCAACAGTCACGGATTCTGTTGATCCAAAACCTGTTGTTTTTGTCCCCGTAACACGCAAATTTGTCGGCGCGCTTATAGTCCATGTCGGAGCCGGAGGAGTAAAAGTCCCAGTACTTGGACTGGAAGCACAATACCTTGTAAGAGATGCTTCGGTCTGGAAAATATAAGTATTGCTCGCACATTGAGCAGCACCTGTCACATAAGTCCCAGCACCACCACAAGTTGAATCCCCTGCGGCACAAGAAGGCTGACAAGTTGTATAATCCGCGCTACAATTTTTAGCATCACTTAAATTATTTAAACTGACAGAAATATTTACCTGCCCGGTAGACGTAGTCATCAACGCTGAAGTGCCATCACTAACAGCCGCCTCAAAACCGGAACCATCGGAGGTCAAACAACGATAGTAGTTCTTCTTTGCAGACTCCTTAATAAAGTACATGTTCAAATATTGATTTACCCCAGGCTCATAAGGCCCCTCATAACCATTGTTGCATTTATAATAACTGGAAGAATCACCAATTTTTTTATATTTGACGATATTACCGGGGAAATAAATTGGATATAGCTTATCCATGTTAACATTGTCGGAATCCGGCAATTGCACACCGGCAGGTCTACCATCAAGTTTTTCAGGATCAACAGATCCTCCATTAAGTTCGCACCAATAATGACCATTCCCGTCATAAAATCCCTCTCCCAAATTTGGACTGTAAAGATGATGACCGGATGAATGATATTGAGTTGTAGCTCCTGAAGAGCATTTAACTACAGTCGTAGCATTATAAATTTGACTATTTTTACCAATGGCACTCGAACCATAACTGCCTGTCACATAATATTCTCCATAATTTGGTAGTCCGAACCCACCGCTTGCCGAACCACTCCTCTTAAACATAACAATAACACCTGCATGTTTATTAGCCTCAGTTACATGAGAATCATAAGCTGAACCATAAGACTGACACCATACTGTATCCGACCAGCTACCACCGGATTTACAGCCAAAAGTACTGTAATTTACATCTACCGGTATTGAATAACCCGGCACATTAGTCTGTAAGGATTTCGAAGAAAAATTGCCGCCGGCAAACTGCACAGCACTAAAAACAACAGCCAATGCCAAGACTGCCAGATATCCCTTCCTAACGAAAGGACGTTTTACTTTGTTTTCCATTTTGTTTTGGTTTAAATTTTTATTTTAACAACAATATTTTAGCATAACAAAAACAAAATTTCAAGAGGAAATACAGGATTTAACATCCAGAATGTAGTAGAGAAACCCGAAAAGTTTGAACTTAATTTGAATTTTAGCCCGACCAAAGGTCGGGTATTTGAAACATCCGTTAAGACTTTCGCCTTAATAGACGTTCGACCATAAGAACACTCCTCTTACGGGTGGTTAACCAACCCATAAGAACAGTTCTTTATTTATCTCCATAAAAGGAGGTGATCCATCCGCAGGTTCTCCTGCGGATACCTTGTTACGACTTCGTCCCAATCAATGGTTTCACCTTAGGACCCCCTCGCCGAAGCGAGTAAGGGTAATTCGGGTGCCCCCATCTTTCATGACGTGACGGGCGGTGAGTACAAGACCCAGGAACATATTCACCGCGCCATTGCTGATACGCGGTTACTAGCGATTCCAACTTCATGAGGGCGAATTGCAGCCCTCAATCCGAACTTAGATCGGTTTTAGGGATTGGCTCCTTCTTGCGAAATTGCTACCCGCTGTACCGACCATTGTAGCACCTGTGCAGCCCTAGATATAAAGGCCATGCGGATTTGACGTCATCCATACCTTCCTCCCCGTTGTGCGGGGCAGTCTCTCGTGAAAAAACAACACGAAACATGGGTTGCGCTCGTTTACGGACTTAACCGAACACCTCAAGGCACGAGCTGACGACAACCATGCAACACCTGTCTTCGGGTTCCAAAAGGCACCCCAGCGTTTCCGCCAGGTTCCCGAGATTTCAAACCTAGGTAAGGTTCCTCGTTTACTATCGAATTGAGCCAGATGCTCCACCGCTTGTGTGGGTCCCCGTCTATTCCTTTGAGTTTTAAACTTGCGTTCGTAGTTCCCAGGCGGGATACTTAATGCGTTAGCTTTGGCACTGAAGGGGTCGAATCCTCCAACACCTAGTATCCATAGTTTAGGGCGTGGACTACCGGGGTATCTAATCCCGTTCGCTCCCCACGCTTTCGTCCATGAGTGTCAGTTGTTTCCTAGTACGCTGCCTTCGCTTTTGGTGTTCCTCTGTGTATCTACGGATTTTACCCCTACACACAGAATTCCACGTACCTATGAAAAACTCTAGTATGCCAGTTTTAGATACAGCCTTGAAGTTGAGCTTCAAGATTTAATACCTAACTTAACAAACCACCTGCGGACGCTTTACGCCCAATAATTCCGGGTAACGCTCGCACCCTACGTATTACCGCTGCTGCTGGCACGTAGTTAGCAGGTGCTTATTCCTGGGGTACATTCAAAATTATTCCCCCAGAAAAGAGCTTTACAACCTTTCGGCATTCTTCGCTCACGCGGTATCGCTTCGTCAGAGTTTCCTCCATTGCGAAATATTCTTTACTGCTGCCTCCCGTAGGAGTATGGA
>MFXA01000061.1:3258-6153 GCA_001787455.1 Candidatus Peregrinibacteria bacterium RIFCSPLOWO2_01_FULL_39_12
ATCTTTACCCTTGCGGGACTATCCGGTATTAACTCGCATTTCTGCGAGGTATCCCTGAGTTTAGGGCAGGTTCCAACGTATTACTCAGCCGTTCGCCGCTCCCCCACCCTATCTTCAACTTCTACTAAAATGGAATCAAGCTTTACTTGATTCTGTTGAAAACACGGTGGGGGCGCTCGACTTGCATGTATTAGACATACCGCCAGCGTTAACCCTGAGCCAGGATCAAACTCTTCGTAAAAAAACGGTTTTCTCTACTACATTCTAGATGTTAAGGAACGGCATAATCTGAAATGCAGACGAAGTTTATGCAAAACTTATACCAAAGTCAACAGATTTTTTTAAATACACTAAAAAATATTCCAATAACGCTGTCAACTCAAGCATAATAGGATAACAGCCGATTTTCTGGTATAATTCAAAGGATCAAAAACCCTTATTCTTTAAATATAAAAAAATGCCACGCATAAATCCACCAATCAAATCTTCATCAATTTTAATTCCAACAGTTATAGAAAAAACTCATCAAGGTGAAAGAGCCTTCGATATTTACTCAAGACTTTTGAAAGACAGAGTTATCTTTTTGGGAACAGCCATAGACAGTCATGTCGCAAATCTCATAATTGCACAGCTTTTATTTTTGGAAAACGAAAATCCGAACAAAGACATAATTATGTACGTAAATTCTCCGGGAGGACATGTAACGGCCGGACTCGCAATTTATGACACAATGCAATACATAAAGCCGGATGTATCAACGGTGTGTATCGGTCTTGCCGCATCAATGGGAGCGGTCATTTTGGCAGGCGGAGCAAAAGGGAAAAGATTCACACTCCCAAATGCAGAAGTTATGATCCACCAGCCTCTTGGAGGAACTGAAGGTCAAGCGTCAGATATCCGCATTCACGCCGACCATATCATCAAGACAAAAGATAGACTTAATCATTTACTTGCGCATCACACAGGACAACCTCTTAAAACAATCGAAAAAGACACTGATCGCGACTATTTTATGACAGCAGAAGAAGCGCTGAAATACAAGATTGTAGATAAAATAATTGAAAAAAGACCTGCCTAGAAAGACTTAGCCCCTACTTAAACTTCCTTCTTATGCCGGTTTGCATATTCTACGGCATATTCAACAATCGCCGCCGCAATATTTACTCCGGTAGATTTTTCAAGCTCCTTAAAACCCGGATTTGAATTAACCTCCAGAACTACAGGTCCGTCCTTCCCGCGCATTAAATCGACACCGCCATAATTCAAATCAAGAGCCTGAACAGAACGAATAGCGATTGCCGCTTCTTCTTCAGAAATTTCTACGGGCTTCCCGACAGCACCAAGCTCAATATTCGACCTGAATTCTCCTTTTTTTGCCTCACGCATCATAGTACCCGCAATCTTTCCGTTAACGACAAAAATACGAATATCCTTGCCCTTGGAATTTTTTACATACTGCTGAAGCACGTACATCGGCTGATCCCAAAGTATAAAAGATTTTAACGCACGCATACTTTCGACAATAGCAACCCCGGCTCCAAAAGAACCGACAGGCTGCTTAACAATAACAGGGAACCCATCAATCAACTTAACAGCTTGAGGCAAATCGGACAATCTTCTCACAATAACAGTTTTCGGGATAGGAATTCCATAATGATCCAAAATCTGCATTGTTTTAATTTTATTCTTAGCACGTAAAATTGAGTCGTGTCGATTAAAAAGAAGAATACCCAGCAGTTCCATTTGCTCTATAAGCGACACATGCAAATCCACATTATTCAAAACTGAAGGTCTTGTAATTATTACATCATACCTCGGAAAAGGCTTGCCGTCATAAAACAGCCATGGGGAAGATTGATCGTAAATCATCTGAAACCGGGATGCGCGAAAAATTCTGGAAGTATACCCCAGTGCTTTAGCGGCTTTTTTAAGCTCAATTTCCTCCTTTGCCGCCCCAACCGACAAAGGACGATAGGATAAAATCCCTATTTTCATACTCTATTTATTAACCACAGTAATCCCACAGAAACGAAGTCTATACGCAACGAAAATAAAGTCAATATTCAGTTACTTCGCTTTAACAAAAATGCTATAATCCAAGGCAGAATATTCTTAAAAAACATTATATAAAATCTATGAAAATTAAATATTTTTTGATCCCTGCGGTTTTGGCACTAACACTTTTTTCAGGATGTTCAAGTGAAGAGGACAAAGAAAATCCGACAAATGAAGCCACGGAAAATCCAAACAAAATTTCATACGAAGAAACCGATTTTTCGCTTTCAATTCCGTCAAGTTGGGAAGTTATAAATAAAGACAGTTTTACAAGTAATGTTCCTGCAAACACAATAGTTGGATTCAGAAATAATATAAAAAATGAGGGATTCACAGCAAATTTAAACATCACACAAACAAACTTAACGGAAGAAATTTCATCGGAAGATTTTGCAAAAAGCAGTATGGCAAAAACAAAAAACAGCTTGGTAAATTTTGCGGAAATAAATAAAGACACAACTTCTGTAAACTCACCGGATGGTGAAATAGAAGCATATTTGGCTGAGATGGAAGGCAAGAAAAGCGCAAACGAACCTGTAGTGCACTTCAAACAATTGCACGTTGTAAATAAGGATAAAGCATATACAATTACAGCGGCTTATTTGAAAGAAGAAGATGAAAGCGTAATAAATATGCTGGATGAAATGATAGGATCTTTTACGTTGAAATAAAGAGAATACTTGGAAATTAGCAGGATTACGGCGCCATGGCCAAGTGGCTAAGGCAGAGGTTTGCAAAACCTTTATTCCCCGGTTCGAATCCGGGTGGCGCCTCCATCGATACCGTCCCATTTTGGGCGGGTGACTATATGAAGAGAAGCGGTAAATCGCCGTTTTTTCT
>MFXA01000062.1 GCA_001787455.1 Candidatus Peregrinibacteria bacterium RIFCSPLOWO2_01_FULL_39_12
AAATACAATATTTTTTTTTGGCTTATTTAAGAGATTTTTGAATGCCGCCTAAAAATAAAAAATCTTTTTACTGTATTTAAAATTATTTTTTCAAGAATTGTATTGAAAGATACTCCGTATAAATGAAGCACATTTGAAATTGCGCAGTCCAATTCTTTCGGGCCAAAAGCGGGATTACTGTTTGAATCCACGAAAAAGTAATTTCCGGCTCTATCAAGCCTTATATCGAACTTCGCATAATCGTGCATTTTGCTTATGGCGAAAGCTTTTCTTGCAAGATTTTTTAATTTTTCATCTTCGGTTTTTTCATAATGGAATCCATTTCCGTCCGCCCATTGATCGTCAAAAGTTGCAAAAGAAAAATCGCCGGTGTCTTTATTGAAAACTTTCTCGGCGGCAAAAACATTTTCGTCATCGCCTTCCAAAACAATTGCGGTAAGTTCCCTGCCTGCAATAAATTCCTGCACAAGTACAGGCTGATGATAAGTTCCAATCAAAAATTTCACCCTGTTTCTTAAATGCTTTTCATTAAAAGAAATCGCATCCTTATCCATATTAACGGCACCGTGTACTTCATTAAGTTTTGATATCAACGGAAATTTTAAACCAAAACTAAGTTCATCTTTATAATCGGAAAAAAGTTGGGAATTTGGAACGGTAACACTCACACTTTTCAACAATTCGGCCGTCAGAAATTTATTATAAGACAATGTCTCGCAAAAAATGCCTGCGCCGGTAAATGGAATTTCCAAAAATTCCAAAATCGAAGGAATCGTAGCGGCAAGCCTATCAATGCCTCTTACAGAACCAACAAGATTAAAAACCATGTCCGGCTTGATTTTTTTTATTTTCCGCTGGAAATCATCATCGGCGGGAATTATATACGCGTCAAATCCGAGATTTTTTAAATATGACGCAATTACTTTAGCATCTCTTTCCGCATCTTTTTCGGTAATATATTCGGCTTCGGTATTAAAATATTCACGTTTTACCGCGCTGTAAAGAATGGCGATTTTTTTAATAGCGGCGAGTGTCTTCTTTCCTTCAGTAATATTTTGCATATAGATTTTAGCCTTCAAGCAACTCCGAAGGAGTTGCTAATAAGTAACTGTTCGCGAAGCGAGCACCACGCACCAAATCTATTGTAAATTTTAAAATAAGACAAGGGAACCTTCTTTGAGATTTCCAAGGATTCCTCATTGATAAAGAAAAAAAATAGCCTACAATAAAATAGAAATTTTGTTATGCAAAATTTCCTAACAAAATCATAAAGTGGATTTAAAGGCTAAAATAAAAAGAAGCAAACCTTTCATGCAATATTCGGTTGTAGGGGTTCTGGGGACTTTTATTGATCTTGCAGCTCTGTATTTCTTTGTTGAATACTTGGGAATTGCGGTTATTCCCGCTTCGATATTATCTTTTACTCTAGCGGTAATAAATAATTTCTTGCTTAACAAAAAATGGACATTCAAAAATAGCTCAAGAAATTACAGGAAACTTTTTCTTAAATTTTTAACGGTATCGCTTGTCGGTCTCGGACTCACGATTTTATTTATGTCTTTATTCGTACATCTTATAAAAATTTGGTACATGCTGGCAAAAGCATTAACTTCAATCATAGTTTTAACATGGAATTTTCTCGGGAATAAACGATGGACGTTTAATATCAAAAAAATTCAAATTGAAATCCCGAAACAATTCCCGTACGACCTTTCAATTATAATCCCTGCGTATAACGAAGAAAATCGTATTAAAAACACATTACTTTCCATTAACGATTATATAAAAAATACTAACCTTAACGCCGAAATAATTGTTGTTGATGACGGGAGCAAGGACAAAACGGTGGAAATAGTGGATAAATATCAAAAAAAAATACCTAATATGTACCTTGTCGCGCTTTCAAAAAACAAAGGAAAAGGTTTTGCAATAAAAAAAGGCGTTGAAGTAAGTAAGGGAAAATATATTTTATTTACCGACGCGGACAATTCCACGCCCATTGAAGAACATAAAAATCTCATGGGGAAATTAAGAAAAATTGGGGCCGATATTGCAATAGGATCGCGCTATCTCGCTAACAGTAACGTTAAAATTAAACAACCGCTTTATAGAGTTCTCTTGGGAAGATTCGGCAATTTGCTGATTAGAGTTTTTCTTATTGATGGAATTCAGGATACTCAATGCGGATTTAAACTTTTTAAGTATAAAGCGGCAAAAGAAATTTTTTCCATGCAAAAGATAAAACGGTTCGGTTTTGATATGGAAGCGCTGGTTATTGCAAAAAGTCTTGGGTACAAAATAGTGGAAGTTCCCGTAAACTGGTTTAATTCGCCGGAAAGCAGGGTACGCCCGATTAAAGACGGACTGATTACATTGAAAGACCTTATGTATATAAAGTTAAATCTTCTAGTCGGCAGATATTTTAAGGAGTAAATATCGGGGTGTAGCGCAGTTGGCTTAGCGCGCAAGCATGGGGTGCTTGAGGTCCCGGGTTCAAGTCCCGGCACTCCGACCATAGAAATTTTCGCCCCGCGAAAATTTCTTATCTTCTAGCAAAACTGTTTCCGGCTAAGCCCGGAAACACCCTCCCGCTTGCCGTTGACTTTCTTAATCTCCGCAATTACCATCCGGATATAATGAAAAATTTGTACGACATAAAAAACCTCAAGCTTGCTCCGCAAGGAAAACTGAAAATTGAATGGGCGGAAAAACAAATGCCCGTACTTCGTCAAATTAAAGAAAGATTTAGAAAAGAAAAACCTCTTAAAGGAGTGACCTTGGCTGCCTGTCTTCATGTAACCAGTGAAACCGCTAATTTAGCCCTTACTCTTATCGAAGGAGGAGCAAAAGTCGTTATTTGTGGTTGTAATCCTCTTTCTACACAAGATGATGTTGTAGCGTCGCTGGTAAAAGATTTTAAAATCCCGGTTTTTGCGATTAAAGGAGAGGACAGTAAAACCTATTACAGGCATATTAATGACGCTCTTAATTTCAGACCGCAAATCACAATGGATGACGGAGGAGATTTGATAACAGAACTGCATACAAAAAGAATCAGTCAGCTTAAAGAAATTATTGGATCCTCCGAAGAAACTACGACCGGTGTGATTAGAATAAGAGCAATGGAAAAAGATAAAGTTTTAAGTGTCCCTGCTATTGATTGTAATGATAGTGATACAAAACATATGTTTGATAACAGGTATGGAATTGGCCAATCTACGATAGATGGAATTTTAAGAGCAACCAATACTCTTCTGGCCGGAAAAGTATTTGTTGTTGTTGGATATGGATATGGAGGAAAAGGATTAGGATCACGCGCAGGAGGAATGGGAGCAAACATAATTATCGTTGAGGTAGATCCGGTGAAAGCTCTCGAAGCGGCCATGGATGGATTCAGAGTTTTATCTATGTCCAATGCGGCTAAACTTGGAGACATCTTTGTAACTGTTACCGGAAACAAAAAAGTGATTGGGGTAAAACATATTCTTTCAATGAAGGATGGAGCAATTTTGGCTAATACCGGACACTTTAATGCTGAGATTGATATCGAAGGATTAGAAAAAATCAAAAAAACAAAAAGAATCATTCGTCCATTTGTAGAAGAATATACGCTAATCAACAACAAAAAGATTTATCTGTTGGGAGAAGGTAGATTAATTAATTTGGTAGCTGCAGAAGGGCATCCGGCTGAAATTATGGATATGAGTTTTGCCAACCAGGCTTTGGCGGCGGAATACCTTGTTAAAAACAAAGGCAAACTTAAAAATAAGGTTTACAGATTGCCGGAAAAACTGGATAAAATAGTTGCAAGTCTCAAACTGAAGGCTATGGGGATGGGACTTGAAAAACTAACCAAAGAGCAAAAAAAATATCTATCCTCATGGAAGGAAGGCACCTAAGGACTGTATGTCCCTAATCCACCACAAATGTTTAAGAGAATTGTAGTAACAGGATCTCTTGCATACGATCACATTATGTCGATGCCCGGAAGTTTCAGCGACCATATAATGCCGGACAAGATCCATATTTTGAATGTTAGTTTTATAATGCAAACTTTTAGAAGGGAATTTGGTGGTACTGCAGGGAATATAGCTTATTCTTTAGCTTTGTTAAAAACACCGGCCTTACTCGTCGCGGCGGCGGGAAATGATTTTGAGGATTACTCGAATCATCTGAAAACTCTTAAACCTTTGGATACTTCCGGCATTAAAGTTTCGAGGGATATTCGGACGGCGCAAGGTTTTGTTACAACCGATAAAAACGATAACCAGATTTGGGGATTTTACGAGGGTGCCATGAAAAAAACAAAAGCAATTTCTCTCAGGAAATTCCTGAAAAGTGACGATTTTGTGATTATTGCTCCGAACGATCCGGCAAGTACCATAAAATTTGTAAAAGATTGCGTACAAAAAAAAGGTCTTTACATGTTTGATCCGGCTTTCAATATCCCGCATTTCAATAAAAAAGATTTTGAATTTTCCATAAGACATGCTTCGATTGTAATTGGTAACGACTACGAAATAGAACTTATTAAAAGAAGATTGAATTTAAAAAAACTTCCGGAAAATAATCAAATTTGGATTACAACTTTAGGACATCAAGGCTCATTAATCAAAAAAAATAAAAATGAATGGAAAATAGCGATAGCCAAACCAAAAAATATATCTGATCCAACAGGTGCCGGAGATGCATACCGAGCTGGCTTCCTAGCTGGATTTTTGAATGGACTTCCTATGGATATTTGTGGCAAGATGGGGTCTTTGTCGGCGGCGTATGCCGTTGAAAATTATGGTACGCAAACTCACGTTTTTAAGTTAAGTGAATTTAAATCGAGATTTAAAAAAAATTTCGGATTAGAGTTAAGCTTCTAAACTTTCCCTAATAAACCTTCTCTAAATAACATTTCTCACAATAGACACGTAGCGAAGCGGAGTGTCCATTTATTTGATTAGACTTAACGCCGGTTTCCATCGTAGATCCGCACTTTGCACACGATCTTTCAAAAAGCCAAACATGAT
>MFXA01000063.1 GCA_001787455.1 Candidatus Peregrinibacteria bacterium RIFCSPLOWO2_01_FULL_39_12
CTATCTAAAAATATGGATAAGTTGTGGTCAGATAGCGCATATTAATTATCTTGACCATAATTTCCATATGCCAAAAAACAAGAAAACTGTCGGCAAAAAACAGCCGAAAAAAACAAAAACTTCAAAAAAAATTTCCAAACCGGTATCAAAAAAAAATAACAAGGCTAAGGCAAAAAAGCCTATTGCAAAGCCTAAAGTCTTAAAAACCGTAAAAGCCAAACCTGCCAAACAGGCAAAGCCGGCTAAAAAAGAAAAAGCCGTAAAATCTTCAAAAAAAAATCTAAAAAAAGAGCGTGTAGATAAAAATCTGGTTAAACCATCGGGAATCGCTTTCCACAAAGAACCCCTTATTTTGCACAGCAAACGCAAGTATTTCCAGGAACAAATTGATGCTAAAGTTACGATTCCAAGTTTAATTGAAGTGCAAATAAACTCTTACGAATGGTTTTTAAAAGAAGGAATCAGGGACTTGTTGGATGAAGTTACTCCTATTCAGGATTTTTCCGGGAAAAAATTGGAACTTCATTTTCTTGAACACTCCCTTGGAGAAGTAAAATATGATGCAGAAACGGCAAAAGCAAAAAACATCACATACGAAGCGCCGTTAAAAGTCCATGTACAGCTTATCAATAAAGAAACAGGTGAAATCAAGGAGCAGGATGTATTCTTGGGAAACGTTCCTTTAATGACAAACCGCGGAACCTTTATAGTAAACGGGATTGAAAGAGTTGTAGTCAGCCAGATTGTAAGATCTCCCGGCGTATTCTTTTCAAAAAACTTGACCACACCGGACATGCATAACGCAAAAATCATTCCAAAACGCGGCGCATGGCTTGAAATTGAAACAGACAAAAAAGGCATAATGACGGTAAAAATAGACAGAAAACGCAAAATCCCTGTCACCTCGCTTTTGCGCGTATTCGGATATGAATCCGACAAACAAATTATGGATTTATTTAAAGATGTAACAACCGACGTCGAACACGATTACATCTTAAATACACTTGGAAAAGATCAATCAAAAATTGTGGAAGATGCATATCAAAATATCTACAAAAAAATCAGACCGGGTGATTTGGCAACGCCGGAAAATGCAAAATCCCTTATTAAATCAATGTTCTTCGATTATAGAAAATATGACATGGGACCGGTTGCGCGATATAAATTGAACAAAAGATTCAATCTCGACACTCCAAACAAGAAAAAATATCACACATTCCAGGTTGATGACCTTATTCACATTTTAAAACACCTTATTAAGCTAAATAATGGCGAACTTCAACCTGACGATATCGATCATTTGTCCAATAGAAGAATCCGCGCGGTCGGTGAACTTGTGCAAAATAAATTTCGTGTAGGCTTGCTTAGAACGGACAGAATCGCAAAAGACAGAATGACGGTAATGGATCTTGAAACGGTAACTCCGACACAACTTATAAACTCACGGCCGATCACAGCGGCACTAAGAGAATTTTATGCGAGCTCACAGCTTTCACAATTCATGGATCAAACAAATCCGCTCGCGGAACTTGAACACAAGAGAAGGTTATCCGCTATGGGTCCGGGTGGACTTTCAAGAGAGAGAGCTTCATTTGATGTCCGTGACGTACACCAATCTCACTACGGAAGAATTTGTCCTATCGCAACTCCGGAAGGACCGAACATCGGACTTGTTGTCCATTTGGCAACTTACGCAAAAATCAATCAATATGGATTTATCGAAACTCCTTTCAGGGAAGTTTCCTCCGAAGTAAAAAATTCGGAAAAAGAAACAGTCGGCCGCATTGCAAGAGAAACAGTGGAAGATAAAGGACATGTAATAGTAAAAGCCGGACAGGAAATCACGGAAGAAATCGCAAAAAAATTGGCAAAACTTAAAATTGATAAAATCACCGTAAGACCTTATTTAACAGATAAAATAAACTACTTCGACGCAGAAGAAGAACAAAAACTCATCATCGCACAAGCCAATTCGGAAATCGACAAATTAGACCAATTTATAAACACCCGTGTTTCGGCGCGTAAAAATGGTGAAGCGCTTTTAGCCCATGTGAACGACATAACTCACATCGACGTATCTCCAAAACAGATTATATCCATAACGACAGCATTAATTCCGTTCCTTGAACACGACGACAACACCCGCGCATCCATGGGATCAAACATGCAGAGACAAGCGGTATCGCTAATTTCTCCGGATGCACCGATTGTCGGGACAGGCATAGAAGAAATCGCGGCAAAAAGCTCGGGACAAGTAATTTCCGCTGAAATGGACGGAGAAATTTCTTATGTGGATGCAAATATAATCACTGTTGTATACTCAAACGGCAAAAAATTAAGCTACCAGCTCCAAACTTACGAAAGATCAAATCAGGGAACGTGTATCCATCAAAGAGCGCTTGTCCAAAAAGGACAAAAAGTAAAGAAAGGTGAAGTATTGGCGGATGGACCGGCTACGGAAAACGGTGAGCTTGCACTTGGCAAAAACCTGCTTGCGGCATACCTCCCATGGGAAGGATATAACTTCGAGGATGCCGTGATAATTTCGGATAAACTCGTAAGAGAAGGCTGGTTTGATTCTGTCCATATAGAAAGCTACGTAGCGGATGTACGCGAAACAAAACTTGGACCGGAAATTGTAACACGCGATATCCCGAATGTCGGCGAAGCGAAATTAAAAGATTTGGATGAGGATGGAATTGTAAGAATCGGCGCGACCGTACAGGAAGGCGACATTTTAGCAGGCAAAATTACACCAAAAGGAGAAACCGAACTTACCGCAGAAGAAAGGCTTTTAAGAGCAATCTTCGGGGATAAAGCCCGCGACGTAAAAGACACTTCCCTGAGACTTCCTGGAGGTGAAGGCGGAAAAGTGGTCGCCATCCAAATTTTCACAAAAGAAGCCGGAGACGAACTTACAACCGGCGTATTAAAACAAATTAAAGTAAATGTGGCTCAAACAAGAAAAGTACAAATCGGAGATAAATTTGCGGGCCGTCACGGAAATAAAGGCGTGGTTTCCATAATTGTGCCTCAAGAAGATATGCCGTTTTTACCGGATGGTCGACCTGTAGATGTAGTACTCAACCCACTTGGAGTTTCCAGCCGTATGAATATCGGCCAGATTCTTGAAACACACTTGGGTTGGGCATCAAAAGAACTTGGAATAACAGTTGCAACCCCTCCGTTAAACGGAATCCCAACATCTCAAATTACAGCATTGCTAAAAAAAGCAAATCTGCCTGAAGACGGCAAGCTCACAGTATACGATGGGAAAAGCGGCGAACCATTCGACAGGAAAGTAACAGTCGGCATTGCTTATATTATGAAACTTAACCATTTGGTTGAAGATAAAATCCATGCACGTTCAGTTGGTCCATACTCGCTCGTAACACAACAGCCTCTTGGAGGGAAAGCTCAACATGGAGGTCAAAGGTTCGGAGAAATGGAGGTTTGGGCACTTGAAGCATATGGAGCAGCTCACGTATTGCAAGAAATGCTCACAATCAAATCTGATGATGTATACGGACGATCAAAAGCTTACGAATCAATTGTAAAAGGCGAACCCATTAAAAAACCACGTATTCCGGAATCCTTCAACGTATTAACAAAAGAATTACAAAGCTTGGGTCTTTCCGTAAAACTTCTTGAAAACGAAGCGGGAATAAAAATAGTGGAAGACGAATATCTCGAAGAAGATGCAATAGCCCAAACGGATGTAGCTCCAGAAATACAGCGCGAAATTACCAAGGAAAGCGGGGGAACTTCACGAGAAGCGGGCAATTTGGAAGGACTTGATGAAAAAGATTTAAAAGAAGAAAAAACTCGTGCTAAAGACACGAAGCGAAGCGGAGTGTCCTAAGTTTTGCGAAGCAAAACACCAAATAAATAATCTTAAACCCTTAACTAACACAATTATGAGAAGCGTAAACAAAGTAATCTTAATAGGAAACCTAACAAGAGACCCTGAAATGAGACAAACCCCAAATGGGCAAAATGTAACAACGTTTGGCATCGCCACAAACAGAGAATGGACAACATCCGACAAAGAAAAAAAGTCCTCGGCTGAATTTCATGAATGCGTAGCATGGGCTCACTTGGCGGAAATTTGCCAACAATATATCAAGAAAGGACATCTTGTTTATGTGGAAGGCTATCTTAAAACCAGGAGCTGGGACAGTCCGGAAGGAATCAAAAAATTTAAGACAGAAATTGTAGTTCACGACATGATCCGTCTTGAAAAAAGACCAAAAAATGCACAAGACGAAGACTACGTTCCTGAAACACAAGTCTCTGAAACAGCAGTGGAAATTGATACAGCACCCGCTTCCGAACCGACACCCGAACCGGAAACCAAACCAATCGAAGAACCGGAGGCAAAAGGAAGCGGCAACATTGTAGACAAAGACCTTGGCCTATAAATTCAAATAAAAAATATTAAATTTCATCCAATTTTAACAATAAAATTATGCAGCAAGCAGATCAAAAAAATAATAGGAAAGACCGATTTAACGCCATTAGCTTGTCTGTAGCATCTCCGGAAGAAATTTTGGCATGGTCTAACGGCGAAGTAAAAAAGCCCGAAACAATCAATTACAGAACACAAAAACCTGAAAGAGACGGGTTGTTTTGTGAAAAAATATTTGGACCAACCAAAAACTGGGAATGTTACTGCGGAAAATACAAAAGAATCCGCTATAAAGGCGTGATATGTGAAAAATGCGGAGTCGAAGTAACACGCTCATCAGTCAGACGTGAAAGAATGGCGCACATAAAGTTAGCCGTGCCTGTAACGCACATATGGTTTTTGCGCTCAACACCAAGCAGAATCGGACTACTCCTTGATTTGCCAATAAAAACACTGGAACAAGTCGTATATTTTGCGGCATACACAGTCTACGAACTGGACGAAAAAGCAAAAGACGAAGTAATTGCAAAACTTCAAGTAGACTTCAAGTCGGAAAAGAAAAAAATGCAGGAAGAATTCAAGCAAAAATCTTTAGATGTAGAAAAAATCGAAAACGAAAAAATGAAAAAAAACGCAACGGCGGGACTTGAAAAAGAATACGGAAAAAACGTCGAAGATCTTGATTTTGAACATTCGGAAACAAAAGAAACTTTGGAAAAACTAAGAATCGGGAAAGTGTATTCCGAAGTGGACTATCGAAACATGTCTTTAAAATTTGGACATATCTTCAAAGCGGGAACCGGCGCGGAAACTATAAGAAACATAATTGCCGACACAGACCTTGAAAAGCTCATCACAAATTTAAAAAAAGAATCCGCAAGGACATCCGGACAAAAACAAAAAAAAATCATCAAAAGAATCAAACTTGCGGGAAGTCTGCTTAAATCGGGAATCCGCCCTGAATGGTTTGTATTGACCGTACTTCCAATTATCCCTCCAGATCTTCGTCCAATGGTTCAACTTGATGGAGGAAGATTCGCAGCATCGGATTTGAACGACCTATACCGACGCGTAATAAACAGAAACAATCGCCTAAAAAGACTTCTTGCAATCGGCGCACCGGAAGTTATCTGTAGAAATGAAAAAAGAATGCTTCAGGAAGCAGTGGACACCTTACTAAACAACAGCGCAAGACAAGGCAAAACAGTATTCAGCTCAGGAGATAAAAGAAAATTACGCTCGTTGTCAGATATGTTAAAAGGTAAACAAGGAAGGTTTAGACAAAACTTACTTGGGAAACGTGTTGATTACTCGGGCCGCTCGGTAATCATAATCGGACCAAAATTAAAACTGCATCAATGCGGAATGCCAAAAATAATGGCTCTTGAATTATTCAAACCATTTATAATCGGTCGACTTATAAGAGATGGCTTTGCGCACAACATTAAAAACGCGGAAAAACTTATACAAACAAGTAAAAGAGAAGTTTGGGATATTTTGGAAGAAGTTACAAAAGATCATCTTGTACTGTTAAATCGTGCTCCGACATTGCACAGACTTGGAATCCAGGCATTTCAGCCGATATTGATTGAAGGAAAAGCCATTCAGGTTCACCCACTGGTTTGCGCCGCATTCAATGCGGACTTCGACGGAGATCAAATGGCCATTCACATTCCTCTTTCAAAACTAGCACAGGAAGAAGCACACAGATTAATGCTTTCAGCCAGAAATCTTCTAAAACCGTCTTCCGGAGAACCTATAATTACTCCAACTCAGGACATGGTTTTGGGTTGCTACTATCTAACAAAACTTATAGAAAAAACTAAAGGAACAGGGATGTCTTTCTCTAATACCGAGGAAGCAATCATTGCATATCAAAGCGGCTTTTTAGATTTACAAGCTTTAATAAAATGCAAATATAAAGACCAATTGATTGAAACAACTTTAGGAAGACTGATATTCAACAGCTTCATCCCTGATGGATTGGAGTATTACAACGACAATATAGGCAAAAAGAAACTCGGCGACATCGTTTCCGAATGTTTTGAAAAACTCGGATTGGAAAAAACAGCGATTCTTGCAGACAATCTCAAAGATATTGGATTTAAATTTGCAACAAAATCCGGAATTTCCTTCAGCCAGGCGGACATGATAGTTCCGAAAGAAAAAACAAAAATAATTGAAGATGCCTCCGAAGTTGTTAAACAAATAAACAACCAATTCTGGAAAGGTCTTATTACGGAGGATGAAAGGTATCATCACACAATAAAAATCTGGTCGCAGACAAAATCCAAAATCACGGAAATAATGATCAATGGAATCGAAGAAGACAACAATATTTTTTACATGATTGATTCCGGCGCACGTGGAAACTGGGGACAAATTACTCAGTTGTGCGGGATGAAAGGACTCGTTGCAAATCCTGCGGGAAAAACTATCGAACTTCCGATCAAATCAAACCTAAAAGAAGGATTCACGATTTTGGAATACTTCATTGCTACACACGGAGGACGTAAAGGAAAGTCCGACACGGCCTTAAAAACAGCTGAAGCGGGTTACCTTACAAGACGTCTCGTAGATTCAAACCAAGACATCGTAGTTAGAGAATATGACTGCGGATCTACTCACATCCATACAATCACTCGAGAAGAATCCGAACAAATCGGTGAAAAATTTGAAACAAGAATTTATGGAAGAACCCTTGCTGAAACACTAAAAGATAAAGACGGAAAAACCATCGGCAAAAAAGGCGACATAATAGAAAAAGAAAGAATAAGACAAATCAAAAAATCTTTAGTCAACGAAGTTAAAGTAAGATCGGTTATGACTTGCCAAACCTTGAACGGAATCTGCGTAAAATGCTACGGGAAAGACCTTGGCACCAACAAAGAAGTTGAAATTGGAACTGCGGTTGGAATCATCGCCGCACAAAGTATTGGCGAACCGGGAACACAGTTGACTATGCGTACCTTCCACATGGGTGGTGTAGCTGAAGGCGGCGATATCACTCAAGGCTTGACACGCGTTGAAGAATTATTCGAAGCTAGAAGCCCTAAAACTCCTGCAGTAATTTGTGAAGTTGACGGAAAAGCACACATCCATCAAAAAGGACGGATCACAGAAATAGTTGTAACTTCAAACGACTCAATCGAGGAATCATACACTATTTTAGCCGACATGAAACCAACTGTAAAAGTAGGCGACAGAGTGAAACCGAAAATGGTTATCGCGAAAGCGGAAGAACAAAAAGGAGTATTGAAAGCGCTTTACGAAGGAAAAGTTGTAAAGATAGGAGATAGTACAATTACAACGAGAACTGAGGGAAAAATTACCAGAAGTTATATGGTCCCTCCATCCCGAACTATAAAAATCAAAAACAACGCAGAGGTAAGCAAAGGTCAATCCCTTACTACCGGTCACTTGAATTTAAAAGATTTAATGCACTTAACCAATGAATATACCGTACAAAAATACATAGTAACCGAAGTGCAAAGCATTTACGCATCACAGGGACAAAGCATTAACGACAAACACCTGGAAATAATCGCAAGACAAATGTTGTCGAAAGTGAGAATCCTTGACGGAGGATCAAGTGAATTTTTACCGGGTGAAATAATAGATGTAATAAAATTCACCTCAATAAACAAAACACTTGAGAAGAAAGGCAAAAAGCAAGCAATTGGCGAACGTCTTTTACTGGGATTGACCAGAATAGCCCTTTGCACAGACAGCTGGCTTTCTGCTGCCTCCTTCCAGGAAACAATCAGGGTCTTGGTTGAAGCTTCAACCACAAATAGAATGGATACCCTTTCAGGGTTAAAAGAAAATGTTATCATTGGCAAACTTATTCCTGCGGGCGATACCTTCAGAGGTCAGCATAAAGCGGAAACATCCATACAAAAAGATGCGAAAGACACAAAAGATGCAGAAGAAAAACGTGAAAAAGGAACTATTAAAGAAATTGTAGAGGAAGAGTTCAAAAGAGAATTGCCAATCATTTGACCTTGCATTCAATAAAAACATAATATAAATTAGCCGCCAGGCAGACCCGAAGAGGCTGCTAATAAAAACCGTTAGCGAAGCGAACGCCAAATACTATGCCAACAATAAACCAATTAATCAGACACCCGAGAAAAAGTGCTCATAAAAAAAGCAAAGCTCCTGCTTTGCAATCCATTTTCAATCATCTCAAAAACGGCAGCGTGGCGTTAGGATGTCCGCAAAAACGTGGAGTATGCATTAAAGTAACCACAATGACCCCTAAAAAACCAAACTCGGCTCTAAGAAAAATAGCGAGAGTGCGTCTTACAAACGGAATGGAAGTAACAGCTTACATCCCGGGCGAAGGACATAACTTACAGGAACACTCAATAGTAATGATACGCGGAGGAAGAGTTAAAGACTTGCCGGGCGTGCGATATCACATAATAAGAGGAAATTTGGATACTCAAGGAGTGCAAAAAAGAAAACAAAGCCGCTCATTATACGGAGCTAAAAGACCAAAAGCTTAGACAAAGCGAAGCTTTGTCCTATAACAACCAACCCTAACTTATCTTAAATCTCATGTCAAAAGGAAAAACCCCAAAAAGAAGCCAAGTTCCTGAAGAATCCTCTCCAATGCAGGAAAAATTCATAAACTACATAATGAGAAGAGGCAAAAAATCCATAGCCAGAAAAATCTTCAACAGCACATTAAAAATCATAAGCAAAAAAACATCCAGCGATCCGGAAAAAATTCTAAAAACCGCAATGGATAATATAAAACCGCAAATGGAAGTAAAGCCAAAAAGAATCGGCGGCGCAGTATATCAGATTCCAAGGGAAGTTAAGCCGGACAGGCAAACAACTTTGTCCTTAAGATGGCTTATTGGCGCAGCAAGAGACAAAAAAGGCACATCCATGGATCAAAAACTTGCAAACGAACTTATTGATGCTTCCAACGAACAAGGCGCAGCTATAAAGAAACGCGATGACATGCATCGCATGGCGGACGCCAACAAAGCTTTCGCTCATTTAGCTAAATATTAAATCTATGTCAGAAGACCTTAGTAATCTCCGAAACATCGGTATTATTGCACACATCGACGCAGGCAAAACCACAGTAACCGAACGTATTTTATTTTATACAGGGAAAACTCATAAAATCGGTGAAGTTCATGAGGGAGCCGCGGTTATGGACTGGATGGACCAGGAGCGTGAACGCGGAATAACAATTACATCCGCGGCAACAACATGTTTCTGGACTCCGAAAAGCAGTGGCATACAACACAGAATAAACATTATAGATACGCCCGGACACGTGGATTTTACGGTTGAAGTTGAAAGGTCACTCCGCGTACTTGACGGCGGAGTCACCGTTTTTGACGGAGCAATGGGAGTTGAACCTCAATCGGAAACCGTATGGAGACAAGCTGACAAATATGATGTTCCAAGATTGGCTTTCATTAACAAAATGGACAAAATAGGCGGGGATTTTTACATGAGTTTGGACAGTATTCACAAACGTTTAAATCCGAACGCAGTTGCAATTCAGCTTCCGATCGGATGTGAAAACACCTTTACTGGCGTGATCGACTTGGTTGAACAAAAAGCTTATGAATTCGAAGGGAAAAATGGTGAAAACATAAAAGAAGTGGAAATCCCAAGCGACATGCTTGAAAAAGTTAAAGAATTCAGAGCAAAAATGATTGAGAAAGTTGCGGAAAACGATGATGCACTGATGGCAAAATATTTGGAAGAAGCGGAAATAACAATAGATGACATAAATCAGGCAATTCGCCGCGCAACAACAACAACAAAAATCTTTCCGGTTTTATGCGGCACCGCCCTCCAAAATAAAGGAGTTCAATTGGTGCTCGATGCGGTTTGTTTATATTTACCAAGCCCTATGGACATCCCTCCAATTAAAGGATTTGATCCTCAAACCGGAGCGGAAATACTAAGACACGCTGATGAAAACGAACCGTTTGCGGCGTTGGCGTTTAAAATTGCAACAGATCCGTTTGTAGGAAGCTTATGCTACTTCCGCGTATATTCAGGGAAACTCGACGCAGGAAGTTATATTTTAAATATGTCAACGGACAACAAAGAACGCGTAAGCCGTCTTATACAAATGCACGCTAATTCAAGACAAGAAATTAAATCGGTAAAAGCCGGCGACATTGCCGCAATCGTAGGATTAAAGAAAACAACAACCGGAAATACCTTATGCGATCCGGATCATCCTGTACTTCTTGAATCAATCACATTCCCGGAACCGGTTATCAGAATCGCAATAGAACCAAAAACAAAAGCGGATCAGGAAAAAATGGGCATCGCTCTTCAGAAACTCACTCAGGAAGATCCAACATTTAGAGTAAATTCCGATGAAGAAACAGGACAAACAATAATTGCGGGAATGGGAGAACTCCACTTGGAAATAATTGTTGACCGCTTAAAAAGAGAATTTAAAGTCGAGGCGAATGTAGGCGCTCCGCAGGTTGCATACAGAGAAACAATTACAAAAGAAGCCGAAATGGAAGAAAAATATGCAAAACAGTCAGGTGGACGCGGACAATACGGCCATGTATTTTTACGCGTATCCCCTTCCGAACCGGGCAAAGGCTACGAATTTATCAATTCAATTATTGGAGGAAAAATCCCAAGAGAATTTATTCCGGCGGTAGATAAAGGTGTAAAAGAAGCCACATCAAAAGGAATTATCGCAGGATATCCTGTTGTGGATGTAACGGTAGAACTCTACGATGGAAGCTACCACGATGTCGATTCCTCGGAAATGGCATTTAAAATTGCGGGATCAATTTGTTTCCAAAACGCAGTCAAAAAAGCGGGTCCGGTCATTCTTGAACCGATTATGGGTGTGGAAGTAACTGTTCCTGAAGCCAATTTTGGAGATGTTATGGGAAATATAAGTTCTCGCCGAGGACAAATTTCCGAGACCGGAGACAGGGGTGTCGTAAAATTCATCAAATCAAAGATTCCTCTAGCAAATATGTTTGGATATGCCACTGACCTTCGTTCAATGACTCAAGGTCGAGGTAACTACACAATGGAATTCAGTCATTACGAAAAAGTACCAAACAACGTTGCGGAAGAAATTATTGAAAAGAGAACGAAGTAGCGAGATTTGCGATGCGTAGCGCAGGCTGTTCGAGCTCCGCGAGAATAGCCGAAGCGAAGCAAAACTTTTAAGAAATAGCCGGTCAGGCTAAACAAATTTCGTAGAAAGTTTAGCAAATCCCTATTGGACGAAATAGCATTTGACATTTTAAAACCGTTTCTGTACTATTCCCGCGCTGTCTGATAAGACAGTATTATCAATATATAAATTTTAAAATTTAATCAATTTTTACCATGGCCGAAGGAGTATTTGATCGCAGTAAAGTCCACGTCAACGTAGGCACAATTGGCCACGTAGATCATGGGAAAACCACCCTTACGTCAGCAATCACTGCAGTTGCAACAAAAGTTTATGGTGGAACAAACAAATTCATAGCATTTGACCAAATTGATAACGCGCCGGAAGAAAAAGAAAGAGGGATTACAATTGCGACTTCACATCAGGAGTACGCAACAGCAAAACGTCATTACGCTCACGTAGACTGTCCTGGTCATGCCGACTATGTTAAAAACATGATTACAGGAGCAGCTCAAATGGACGGAGCAATTTTGGTCGTATCTGCTGCAGACGGTCCAATGCCTCAAACCCGTGAACACATTCTATTGGCCCGCCAGGTAAACGTTCCTTACATTATTGTTTTCTTAAACAAAATGGACGTTGCCGATCCTGAAATCGCAGAACTTTCCGAAGTTGAAACCCGTGAACTTTTGAACAAGTACGAATTCCCTGGAGACAAAACTCCGGTTATAAAAGGTTCAGCTTTAAAAGCGCTTGAAAATCCGGATGATGAAGCTGCAAGAAAACCAATCGTTGAACTTTTAGAAGCTCTTGATACATACATTCCGGATCCAATTCGTGAACTTGATAAACCATTCCTAATGTCGGTTGAGGACGTTTTCTCAATTAAAGGACGTGGAACAGTTGCAACGGGAAGAATTGACCAGGGAGTTGTAAACGTCAATGAAGAAGTTGAAATTGTCGGCATCAGACCTACAAAAAAAGTTGTAGTTACAGGTGTTGAAATGTTCAGAAAAACACTTGATAGAGGACAAGCCGGCGACAACGTTGGACTTCTCCTAAGAGGTATTGAAAGAGAAGACATTGAAAGAGGACAGGTTATTGCAAAACCGGGATCAATCCATCCACACACAAAATTTGAATCGGAAGTTTACGTACTAACAAAAGATGAAGGAGGCCGACACACTCCATTCTTCAAGGGCTACAAACCACAATTCTATATCAGAACTACCGATGTAACAGGATCCGTAGAACTTCCTAAAGATGTAGAGATGGTTATGCCTGGTGATAACGTAAAAATGACAATCACACTTGGCGCACCAATCGCTATGGATGCCGGAACCCGTTTTGCTATCCGTGAAGGAGGTCGCACAGTCGGCGCCGGAGTGGTTGCAAAGATTATTGAGTAGAAAAAATTTCACCAGAAATTTTTTCCTAAATTAAAATTCTAAAAAAGAAAAACTTTAAAACCCCGTCCAAATCGCGGGGTTTTTTATTTTGTTTTGACTTTCAGCTCAAATCACTATATAAACATAACACAAAATTGATTTTCGGTTTTTTTATTTCATAATCTTTATACAGCATGGCGGCAAAGCAAAAGATCAGAATCAAAATAAAATCATTCGATCACAAAGTCATCGACGAAACTTCAAAATTAATAATAGATACAGCCGAACGAACAGGCGCAATGGTTGCAGGTCCCATCCCTCTTCCGACAAAAATTGAAAAATTTACAGTCAATAAATCCACATTTGTTCACAAAAACTCCCGCGAACAATTTGAAATGCGCACGCATTGCCGACTAATCGACATAACAGAAAGCACTTCACACACAATAGAATCGCTCTCCAGCCTCAGCCTTCCGGCAGGCGTGGAGATAGAGATAAAGATGTTGGCGTAAAGACAAAAAACTTAAACACCTAGTGAATAATCACCGGAATAACCACCCCACCACCCTCACCTTCCGGTCGAGACATAACCTCTTTGCACTCATCATTTAAAGCATTGGTAACTGCTTCTCTAACAGTAGTTTCTCTAGGAGGAGTTTCACTGCTACCAAAATGTGTTACGCACTCAAATGGAATTCCTTCGTCCAATCTACCAACTTCCTCTGGACATCTCTTCGACGCCACCTTAAGTAAACCATCGATTTCCTTGGGGTCACACACCTTCGAATGAAATGCTGGAACGACTGCATTTAAACATTTGATTGCCATCGATCTTACAGAGCTAGCACATTTTTTATAATCAGGCTGCATACATCCGGCTACAGCAAGAGCAGTCAAAAAAGCACTCACCCTCAACAAACGACCGCTTAACAATCTTCTCAATGACAAAACATGATCAAGACCATCCTCAGCATCAATATTTTCTTTTA
>MFXA01000064.1:0-14566 GCA_001787455.1 Candidatus Peregrinibacteria bacterium RIFCSPLOWO2_01_FULL_39_12
AACAGAAAAGTCATAGCGGCTTGAAAAAGCGCTTAAAAATAAGGAAAAGCGGAAGAGCTATGTTCCAGAAATCGGCCAAGAAGCATCTTTTATCCAACAAATCAAAAAGGCAAAAAGGCGCTTTCCCGGATGGATTGCCAATTTTCAAGGGAATGCTTCAGGACATGAGAAGGTTGATTCCTGGAAAAGTTAAGGCTCAATATAAATCAAATACAATAAAGAGAAAAGTGGTTTCGGCTGAAAAGGTTGAAAAATAAGACAGATAATTTTGAAATATTTAAAATACTAACAGTATGACACGCATAAAAAGGGGTACAGTTACCCGCCGTAGGCACAATAAGATGCTAAAGGCAACTAAAGGCTTCAGAGGCATGAGGCACAGAGTGTTTAAACACTCTAAAAATGCCTTTCTTAAGATTGGGCAAAGGGCTTTTACGAGCCGAAAGCTTAAGAAGCGTGATTTCCGCAGTTTGTGGATTGTGAGAATCAATGCCGCTTGCAGACCTCTCGGGATCAGTTACAGCAGGCTTATCGAAGGTTTGACCAAAAAAGGTATCACTATCAACCGCAAAATGCTTGCGGACTTGGCAGTAAATGAGCCGGGGGTGTTTAAGGCGATAGTTGAGGCTGTGAAATAGGCTGATTTTCTGCTATATTTACACAGTATTTCAGATGTTATTTTAGCATGAAAAAAATATTAAGAAAATTTGTGCTTTTTCTTCTAAAAGTGATGGCTAAGCATAGGATGAAAAAGTTTAAAGGGAAGATAATCGCCGTAACCGGATCGGTTGGGAAAACCAGCACTAAAGAAGCGATTTTTAACGTATTAAATACGCAATTTAGGGTTAAAAGAAACCAAAAAAGTTTTAATTCCGAGTTTGGGCTGCTTTTGACTATTCTTGATATAGAAAGCGGGTTTTCCTCCGCGGCAAAATGGTCGTGGTATTTAATGAAGGGGTTTTGGCACTGTTTAACTAAAGATTACAGTGAAATTCTGCTTCTTGAGCTTGGCGTGGATAAGCCCGGCGATATGGATTTTTTAACTTCAATTGTTAAACCGGATATTGCCGTTATTATAAATATTTCCTCTGTGCATCTTGGGGAGGGACAATTTAAAGATATGAACGCCGTTTTTGAAGAGAAAAGCAAACTTGTGCATGCGCTTAAGCCTCATGGGCGGGTTATCTTAAATACTGATAATGAATTCCTGTCAAACATGGCTAAAAAGCTCGGCAAAAAAGCAGTCACTTTCGGAAAAGACCGTGATGCCGATTATTGGGCAAGCCAAATAACCTCATCTATTGAGGGCGTGAATTTTGTGCTTCATCTTGATAATAAAAGATACGATGTGAAAAGCGGAGTAATCGGCGAATATCAGGCGTATGTAATTTTGCCTGCGATTATTTGCGGAGTGGAAATGGGGATGCCGATAGAAGTTACTATTCATGCGGTTGAAAGATTTGTAACTCCTCCGGGAAGAATGACTGTAATCCCTGCGATAAATGAAGCCGTTATTTTGGACAGTTCTTACAATTCTTCTCCTCTCGCTTTAAGGGAAGCCCTTAATCTTCTTAAAGCTCTTGGCGAAGGAAAGCGAAAAGTTGCCGTTTTGGGCACTATGAATGAGCTTGGAAAACATTCGAAAGTTCTTCATGAAGAAATTGGCGCGCTGATCCCGCAATGCGTGGATTTGCTTTTGACCGTTGGAACTGATGCCGCCGTGATGGCTGGAGCGGCACAAAGTTGCGGGCTTGAAGTGGGGCAAATCTTTAAATTTAAAAATGTTTTTGAGGCTTCTGAATTCTTTAAAGATAAAGTTCAAAAAAACGATTTAATTTTAGTAAAAGGCTCACAAAACAATGTGCGCCTAGAGCGTTTCGTGAAAACACTTATGGCAAATCCCGAAGATGCGGAGAAACTGCTCGTAAGACAGGAAAGTGTTTGGCAAAATAAAGCATAAAATATTTGACATGAAATATAACTGGTCAATAATCGGGCACGAAAAACAACTGAGGCAGATTGAAAAAGATTTACTCGCCGGAAATCTTGCGCATGCGTATCTTCTTGCGGGGACAAATAGCGTCGGCAAATATACCGTGGCAAAAAAAATGGCAGGAATTTTGCAATGCGAAAATGACTTTTGCCATAGCTGTAATACGTGTTTACAGATTCAGAAAGGATCTCATATTGATACGATGGAGATGAGTGACGATAGGGAATCCATCAAAATTGAGGAAGTTAGAAAGCTTATTGATCGGTTAAATATGACAAAACAGTCTCCCTATAAAGTTGTGCTTATACAAACTTTGGAAAGAATGACTACCGAGGCCGCGAACAGTTTTTTGAAAATCTTGGAGGAACCGCCGAGCAGGACAATTTTTATAATGACAACAAATAATGTGCGAATTCTTCTTCCCACCGTTCTTTCACGCGTGAGGATTGTGAAGTTTGGATGCGTATCTTACGAATATCTTGTTGAAAAGTTGACGGAACTTTATCCCAACTGTGATGCGGAGGTTATAAAACAAGTCAGTTTGTTTTCATTGGGGAAAACCGGTCGCGCCGTGAGATTGATGGAAAATCTTGATGTAAGAGCGGAGTATATGAAGACGTATCAAAATGTGCAAAATTTTCTGGGGCATAAAAATGTTGTGGACCGGTTTTCGTATATAGAGGATGTTGTCGAGGATCCCGCACAAATTGAAATCTTTTTTAATATTTTAACGAGTGTTCTTAGGAGTAAAATTATTGGTGGAGATGATGCGTCAAACAAATATATAAAAACTCTTTCAAAAATTGACGAGGCTGGTATGCTCTTAACCAAGAATGTAAACGCCCGTCTTGTTTTAGAAAATTTAATGTTAAGTTTATAATATGACTACTAAAGTTATCGGGATAGAGTGCGCGTATTCATCCAGTATTGTCGAAATTCCTTTGCATGAAAAAACCGTGGTTGACATAGGAGAGGAGGTTGTTTTTAAAGACAGTGAAGATAAGGAAGAATATGGAATTGTAAGATATGTTGGACGGGAACCGGTTGAAAAAGATAAGGTTCTTTTTTCTTCAAAAATTTTACGAAAAGCTACGCCAAACGATATCCAAAAAGTTGACAGCCACATAGAGCCAAGCAGGCACGCTTTAAAAAATTGCGTTTCTATAATAGAAAAACTTGGGCTTGATATGGTTGTTTTTAGAGTAGGTTATTCTTTGGACGGTAATCGTGTTCATTTTATGTTTACTTCTGATGACAGAGTTGATTTTCGTGACCTTGTAAAAGAGTTGGCGGCGGTTTTAAAAAAGCAAATTCATTTGAGACAAATTGGTCCGCGGGATAAGGCTAAGTTAATCGGCGGATATGGTAAATGTGGTCGAACATTATGTTGTGCTTCGTGGTTAAACAAATTGGAAAGTATCAATATGGAAATGGTGAGGGTTCAGGCTCTTGAAAGTAAAGGGAGTTCGAAGCTTTCCGGGAGTTGCGGCAAGCTTTTGTGCTGTTTAAAATATGAGGTTGAAGCATATAAGGGCTTAAGGGAAAAGGTTCCAAATATCGGGTCTGTTGTAAAAATAAAAGGAAAAGGCGAGGGGATTATTATTGCTCTTGATATATTGAATCAAAGAGTAAAAGTTTCACTGGAGGGTGGTGAGTTTCTTGTTGTGGGAATAGATGAAATTGATAAAGTTATTAAGGCGGCTTATGAAAGTGCGCCGTTTTCTTCTTCCGAAGAGAATTCTTAATAAAAAATTATGTGGACTTATTTTCTTATATTTTTGAGCATTGTCGTTCTTGCCGTTATATTTGTTAGAAGATGGGTTTTGTTTTGCAGGAAGGGATTGCGCGAGGATAATTTAGCGAAAGCTCCAAATGATGGATCGGCGGAAGATTCGGTTTGCGGAGATGAGGATATTATACAAAAAATTTCCAGAAGTGATCGTGAAAAAGTTGACGCTTTGTATAGGAGAGGTGTTTCCATGCTTGAAGCCGGCAAGGATGACGAGGCTATAAAATGTTTTGTGCAGGCGCTTTCTATTGATGCTGTACATACTGAAACTATGCATAAACTTGCGATGTTATATCTGCAAAAACAAATGTATGGCGTGGCGGCGGTGCTTTTTAAACAGCTTGGGGAGATTACAAATGATCCGGTCCATTACAGTCATTTGGGGCTTGTTTTATACCAACAAAGTGATTTTGAGGCTTCGAAAGAAGCTTATCAGCAGGCCGTAAAGCTGGACGCAAATCGCCCGCAAAGATTTGTAAGCCTTGCTCAGGTATATAGGGCGCTCGGGCAGATAAATCATGCAATGATGGCGCTGAATAAAGCTTTAGAGGTCGATAAGGGAAATATCGAATTTTTGTTTTTACTCGCAACTTTGCAAGCGGAATCCGGGGATTTTGGAGGGGCTAAAGGTGTTATTGAGAAAATTTTGGAATTTGATCCTTCCAATAAAGAGGCTAAGGATTTTTTGAAAGAACTTAGGGCTAAGCCTACGGAGGGGTAGGGGGAGAGGTGGAAGTGGCGGGGACAGCATCGCCTTTCGGCGCTGTGCCCACTAAAATTTTAGCTGGAATAGTTCTGTATCTTGTTTTTATTTCTTCTTTCGTATGGTTCCCTTTTGAGTCTGTTAAGTGGCGATACCAGAGGGCTTTAAATCCGGTATGCGGTTTTTCAACTTGTTTTGTTTCTCCTTCTTTTAGGGTTGTGGTTTCTTCATAAATGGTTGGACCCGGGTATTTATAATCTGAAAGGTATGGACCTTCCATGGTAACGCTTCTTTCGTCGGAAGTTCCGTAGAAAATTATATAAAGTTCGTAATCGCTTTCCACGTAAGTTTGAATTAAAATTGGTTTTCCTGTGTCATTTTTAAATTTAAAATCGGCTCCGCCCAAATAAATTGTTGCATCCAAGCCATGCCCTAAGACTTGCGCATAAAATGAAACCGCGTACGAATGTTCATTTCTTTCAACCAAAGGCAGTCCCGCAAAAAGCGCCGCTCTAAACATTGTGGTTGAAACCTGGCATAATCCGCCCCCGTATTCCGGGACAGTGCCTTCTTCTTTTATAACAAGCCCTTTTCTGTAGCCTGTTGACTCATCAACTTTTCCCAAATATTTGTTAAATGAAAATATTTCATCGGGAGCAAGAAGTAAGCCATTAAATTTTGCTGATCCGGTTTTAATATTGTGAACTCTATCTGCGGAAGATTTGTAGTACGAAGTGTATCCCACGGAAATTCGCTCTTTTATTCCGAGATCCTGCAGTTCCTGTGAAATTTTAATTTCCGGCTCGGTTTCCATGACAGGGATGGTTATTTTTGGGATTTTGTTCGCAATCGCAAGTTCTATTTCTTCTTTCAAAAGTTTTCTTTGAATTTTTCTTCCATTGTTTCCTTTTCCTTCAATAATAATTTTCCCCTCCGGGTTTTTGTAAATATTTACGGGCTCGGGCGGGCGATCAAGCCATTTTGAAATTTCTTCATCTACATATTTATTAAGTTTTTCCTGATCTATTTTTATAATTATTTCAGTTTCCACTGGGGTTTGCGTAGAAAATTCTTCGAGAATTATTTCTTTGTTTGTATAAGGAATTTTTATTTTTTGTCTGGATGCGAATTTAACCCAATCCAGATGATCCGTGAGTTTTAATGTCCAATCATCACTGTAAATGGGGTCCTCAAGAACAAGAGAATGTCTCAGTTCTTCTTTTATTTGCTCCTGCTTTGCTTCCAGTATTTCTTTTGTAACTGTCGGGGGGGATTCTGTGGATAAAAGACGGGCGCTGGCCAGTTTTAACGTTCCGGCGTTTTGTTTAAGTCCCGATGATAATTTTTTTATATTTGCGATTATTCCGTTTTTCCCTTCAGAAATTGCCAGTTTTGATTTTTCGTCAAAATAGAAAGAGGCTGAAACCGGAGCAAGTTCTTTTAGTTTAAATTTCTCGTTTAGAGCTTTCTCCATTTGCCCTTCATCTATCAATGTAATTAATTTTAAATTTTGACTGTTTCTGTCTATTGATAAAATTAACTTCACAATATTTATTCCTTTTGCGTTTATTAAATTAAGGGCGTTTATTGTTTCTTTTGTGTGAATTTTTACCCCAAGCTCCCTCGGTGTAAAGGTTTCTTTTTGATCGTTAAACGATATTTCGATTTTTGAATCCAAGTATTTTTCTTTAGCCTGTTCTAAAAGAGCTGTTCCTTCTTCTAATGTTTTTTGGGATAACTCTATTCCGGCAACCGAAGTGCCCGCAGGGAATCTTCCGTGAAGCTTAATTTTTATAAGTGCCAGTCCTGAAGCCATTATTAAGCCTATCACGGCCCCTGTTAACACCACTTTAAAGATTGTCTTTTTTGTCATGCTTCCTAGAAAGGATTTTTTTTGCTTTTTGAAATGCTGATTTTACAGAAAATTTTGCTTTTACGGCAGCTTTTGCGATGTCTTCTCTTGTTTCTTTTCCTTTTTTTGGAGCAAGGGAGGCTCCCACTACGGAACCTATGGCACCTCCTATCACTATGCCCATGAGGATTTTATCCCATATTCTTTTTTTTTCTTCCATATAAGGTGTTCGCTTGGGTTAGGAAATTTTGCTTTGCAAAATTTCTATTACTTTGCTATTTCCGTATATTTTGTTTTTCTTATTATGTTTACTTTTATTTTTCCCGGATAGGTGATGTCTTTTTCAATTTTTTCCGCCAATTTTTTTGCGATTTCTTTTATGCCGTTATCGTCTAAAACTTCCGGGTCGGCAATAACTCTTACTTCTCGCCCCGCGGATATTGCAAAGGCGTTTTTTATCCCCTCAAAGGACATTGCCGTTCTTTCCAGCGCTTGTATTCTTTCAATATATCTTTCGAAAGATTCCTGTCTTGCTCCCGGTCTGCTTGCCGAAACCGCATCGGCGGCTTTTACTATTAAGGCTTCAGGGGTTTCCTGTTTTGCGTTGTCATGGTGAGTCCATGCGGCATGCACTTCTTCTTTGGAAAATCCATATTTTTCCATTAACTCTTTTGTGAGAAAATCGTGGGCGTCTTTTACGTCCGGATTTTGATCTATTGCTTTTCCCAAGTCATGTAAAAACCCCGCAACTTTACATGTTTCCGTGTTTAATCCGATTTCGCTCCCCAGCATTGTTGCGACCCATCCAACCTCCATTGAATGTTTCATTATGTTTTGTCCATAACTGGTTCTGTATTGAAGCCTTCCCACAACTTTGCAAAATTCTTTATCGCTGGCTTTGATTCCCATTTTTTTGAGTGCCGTTTCGCCAATTTTAGATAACTCTTCGCCCGTTTCTTTTACGGCGTCTTGCAGCGCTTTTTTTATTGTGTCTTTTGCTATATCTCCCCTTATTTGAACTAAGCGTTCCATTGTTCTTTGCGCTATCCTTCTGTCCACAAGGTTAAAGGAGGATATGCTAATTGTGTTTGGCATATCATTGAATACAACATCTACATTTATCAGGCTTTCAAATTCCTGAATATTCTGTCCGTTCCTACCAACTATTTTCCCTTTTATTTGATCTCTCGGAACTTCTATTGTTACAGCTCTGCTTTCAACGGACGTTGGAGAGCTTAATCTTTGCAATGTGTTTATAATCAATTTTTTTGCTGTTTTGTCCGCTTCTTCTTTTAAAGATTCTTCCACTTTTGCCAACCGTTCGGTTTCGCTTTCCCTGAGTTCTGCCCTGTACCCTTCTATTAATTCTGTTTTTAGTTTTTCTACTTCTGTGTTTGCTTTTTTTGTTAGCGCTTCGGTTATTTCTTGTTCCTTTTTTCTGGCGTTGTCTTGCAGGTTTTTAATTTCCTCTTTTTTTGCTGTTAAAAATGCTGTGGCTTCTTTTAGCCTTTCCTCTCTTTTTTTAATGAATTCTTCTTTGTTTTTTAGAGCTTCTTCGTTCTTTTTAACCCTTTCTTCTCTTCTGTGCAAAAGTTGTGTAAAAAACTCTTTTCTCTTTTCAATGTTTTCTTTTGTTGCGCTCTTAATTTCTTTCGCTTCGTTTTCGCTTTTTTTAATCGAGTCTTCCGCTGTTTTCTTGTCTTTCTCTAAATTTATAAAATTTTTATTTTTAGAAGCGATAAGACCGCCAATCAGTCCTAAAACCACTCCTCCCCCAATATATATTATATTCATTATCATTTTTTTATATTTAGCGTAATTTTTTCCTTTTCTTGTTTATATACTATCCTGTTTTGATCTTTTTTTGAACATTTTATACTCTATTTATTATTTATTTTCATTCTTTTTCTTTTATTATAGTCTATTTTTACTTATTTTCTCCTCTTTTTTGGCGTTTTACTTATAAGACTGTTAATTATTATTTTTGTAAAGTTCTTCTACTACTATTTTATTTATTTACTTATATATATAATTTATTTCTTATATTAAATTGGGGTTGTTTTGAGCTGATAAAAACATATAATGGTGACGGGGTTTTATTATTGATTTAAATTTTATGAAACTTTTTTGTTCTCAAAAAGATTTAGACTACGCCATAAACGTTGTCAATAAAGCGATTAGTCTAAACAATACGCTTCCTGTTTTAAATAATATTTTAATAAAAGCGGAAGGGAAAAAGTTGTATTTTTTTTCCACTAATCTTGAAATTGCAATCAGTTGTTCTATTAATGCCGACGTCAGGAGTGAAGGAACAATAACGGTTCCGGCAAAACTTATTACTAATTATGTCGCCCTTCTTTCTGATGAAAAAGTGGAGCTAAGTATTACCGAAGGGGTTAGCCTTTCCGTTAATTCTTCGTCTTCCAGTACTAAAATAAAATGTATTAGCTCTGATGAGTTTCCCCTTATTCCTAAAATGGAAAAGGGGCAAGAGTTTTCTTGCGGAGTCAATGATTTACATGACGCGATTACGCGGGTGGTTTTTGCCGCATCTCTTAACACTTCTCGGCCGGTTCTTTCAGGGGTGTTGTTTTATTCAAGCGCCGGAAATATGAAGCTCGTTGCTACGGACAGCTATAGGCTTGCCGAAAAAACAGTTAAGACCTTAAAGAAAGTGGAAGAAGAAATTTCTTGTATAGTTCCGTCCAGGACGCTGATGGAGCTTGCTAAAATTTTAACTAAAGCGGAAGGAAAAGAGGTTCACGTTAGCGCGTCAAAAAACCAAATACTTTTCAGTATAGATGGAATAGAACTTATTTCCAGGCTTATAGAGGGTAAATTTCCCGATTACGAAAAAATTATCCCCGGCGAGGGGAAAACTAAACTCGAAATTTCTATCGAAGATTTTTCGCTTGTTTTAAAAAGGGTTAGTTTGTTTGCCAGGGAAAACAACAACAGCGTTAAACTTAGCGCTACAAACGACGGAAAACTCACTGTTTCTTCTGATGAAACAAAAGTTGGGGAGGAAAAAGCAGAGGTTCTTATAAAAATAGATGGCGAAAATAACAAAATCGCGCTTAATGCACAGTATTTATTAGATGTTCTTGCCTGTATAGGTGATGATAAAGTTTTATTTTTAATAAACGACAAATCGTCTCCAGCGGTTATTAAGCCGGTAAAGGATGATGGGTATGTTTATGTAATTATGCCGTTAAAGGCATAACACGAAGAGCGATGAGGGACATAATATCCTACTTCCCAAAGGATGAATTTAAGGAGATTAGTAATCTTTTTTTAAGTCAAAAAAATATTACTTTTTCGGGATGCGGAAACAGTTCATCGAAAGCCATTGTTCTTTCGGAGGTTCTTAGGAGTAAAAACTGCGGGAATGTTGTTTGGGTTGTTTCAGAAGATTCTTTGTGCGGTGCCGCGGAAAAGGCTGTTAAAACATGGAGCGAAGCCAATGTTTATTGTTATAAGAAAAGAGCAGACGAAGAGCTTTTGAGTTTTCCAACTTCCCGGGAGTTTGAAAGGGTAAAAAAAATAGAGCTTGTTGAATTTGTTTCCGGAATTAAATCGACAAAAGGGGCTGTTTTTATCGTTGATTTTAATTCGCTTCTTCAAAATTTTCCCGACGTAAACGATATCAAGAATAATTGCAGGAAAATTTCTGTCGGCGCCGGCTTTGATCCCGTTGAGTTTATTGAAGGAATGGTTTCGGAAGGATACGAGGTTTCCGATGAGAATGTTTTAAAAAAAGGACAATATTGCCGAAAGGCTGATAGCGTTTTTATTTATCCGGTTAATCGTGAAAACGTTTACCGTATAGATGGGGATTTTGGGAAGGTTGAGGCTATAAAAATTATAGAAACCAATGATTTAACTTCTGTTATCAAAGATGTTTCCAGTTTTGAGATATTTTCCATAGATTACGAAAAGGAAGCTTCGAGTTTCTTTGATTTACTTCCTCAAAATTCTATTGTTGTTGATGACGAAGTTGATGTTGTTGATGAGTACTATGAAGTTTGGAATAGTTTTATGGAAGAGGCTGCCTCAAAAGTTTCGACAGTTTCTTTTACGTCATTTAATGATGATGAAAAAAATCATCTTCATTTACACTTTCTTTCCGTTTTGAAATATAGGACAGCGTACGATTTTGCGAATGATATCCGTGACAAAATAAGTGCGGGTTGGAAAGTGTTGGTTTTTACAAAAAATATCGATGACATAAGGGCTCTTTTCGCGGATCAATCGGTTCCGTTTAATGTGGGGCTTGATTTGGATAAATTTTCAAAATCGTCGGTTTTTTTGATTGAAGTTGATAAAGATGAGCCGTTTCCGCAATCTTTTCAAACGCCGGCGCATAAAATATGCCTGCTTACCGACGTGGACATATCTTTTTTAAGGGAGGACAAAAGAAAAGTTTCGAGTAGAACGGTTTTTGATGATTTTTTAATGGGGCTTAAGGTGGGGGATTATGTTGTGCATGCCGACCATGGCATTGCTAAGTTTTTAGGGCTTGATAAAAAGACGGTTGATAACATTACAAAGGAATATTTAAAGCTTGGGTATGCGGAAAACGACAAGCTTTTTGTCCCGATTGATCAGGCTGATAAAATTAATAAATATATCGGGTCAGAGGAGTCTATGCCTAAATTGACAAGGCTTGGAAGTGCCGAGTGGAATACAATTACGAGCAAGGTCAGAAAGGAGACGCAACAAATAGCGAAGGAACTTCTTAAACTTTATGCTGAAAGAAGGGCGGCAAAAGGGTTTAAGTTTAGTTTTGACAAAGACGTTCAGACCCAGTTTGAAAAAACTTTTCCTTACGAGGAAACGCCGGGGCAGGTGAAGGCGATTATTGACGTAAAGGAGGATATGGAAAAGCCGGTTCCGATGGACAGGCTTATTTGCGGGGATGTCGGATTTGGGAAGACTGAGGTTGCCATGAGGGCGGCGTTTAAAGCCGTGCAGGACAAAAAACAAGTTGCCTTAATTTCACCGATCACTATTTTGGCGGATCAGCATTATAAATCTTTTAAAAGAAGAATGGATTCTTTTCACATTAGAACGGAAATGTTGAGCCGGTTTAGATCTGCGAGTGAACAAAAAGATATTGTAAGCAGGCTGGCAAAGGGCGAAGTGGATATTGTTATAGGGACACACCGGCTGATACAGCCCGATATTAAATTTAAGGATTTGGGACTTGTTGTTATTGACGAGGAGCAAAGATTTGGGGTCAAGCAAAAGGAAAAATTAAAAGAGTTAAGAAAAGAAGTGGACGTTTTGACTCTTACCGCAACGCCAATTCCGCGAACTTTAAATATATGTTTAAATAAACTTAGGGATATAACTACAATTACAACTCCTCCGTTTGGAAGGCTTCCGATAATTACTGAAGTTAGAAAATATTCCGCGAGCCTTGTCCGTGAGGCGATTATGAGGGAATTGAGTCGTGGTGGGCAGGTGTATTTTTTGCATAACAGGGTTCAAACGATAGATAGCTTTGCGGACAGGCTTCGCGAGGTTGTTCCCGAGGCGAGAATTTGTGTTGCGCATGGGAAGCTTGGGAGCAGTGATCTTGAGGAGAGGGTTATGGCGTTTAAGGAGCATAAGTTTGATATATTGGTCAGCTCCACGATTATTGAAAATGGGATTGATCTTGCAAATGCCAATACCTTAATTGTTAATAACGCAGAAAGATTCGGGCTTGCCCAGCTTTATCAGTTACGCGGGCGTGTTGGGCGTGGGAAGAGGCAGGCTTATGCGTACTTTTTGTATCACGGACAAAGGCTGAAATTGGATGCTAAAAAAAGGCTTCGGGCCATTGTTGAGGCTTCCGATCTTGGCAGCGGGTTTCAGATTGCGATGAAGGATTTGGAAATTCGCGGAGCTGGAGATATATTAGGGGCGAATCAGCACGGAGTTATAAATGTTGTGGGCGTTGCACATTTTATGAGAATGCTCAATAAGGCGGTTGAGGATTTGAAGGCAGGCAGGATTGCCGAGGGGGAGGATGAAATTATCGACGTTTCCATCGAACTTCCAGTTCCTTCATACATTCCGGACAATTATATTTCGGATTCGAAGGATAAAATTAACGCTTATCAGCGGCTTTCTTCCGCGGACACCTTGGATTATTTGAGCGAAATCAAAAAAGATTTCGTGGAAGATTTTGGGCGTATTCCGCGCGAGGTTGAAAATTTATTTAAGATTATTGAGATAAAAATTTGGGCTAAAAAAGCAGGGCTTTTAAATGTTAAGGCGGAATCCGTGCCTATGAGCAGGGAAAAAGAAATAGTGCTTTATATGTCCAAAAGGGTAAAACCCGCTAACATTATCAATCTTTTAGAGTATAATTCTAAATGGAGAATCACGGGAACGCGGCTTAGGGTAAATATCAAAGATTTTGGTGATTCGTGGCTTTCCGAATTAAAAAAATGCGTTGAAAAACTGAGTGAAGAGGCAAAGCACGGGGCGAGAAAAGTTCTTTAAAAAACGGGGATGTACGGTATTCGACAGAATGACAAGGTTTAGCTGTTGCAATTAAGAGGATCGCGCTGTCTTCTCTTTAAAAAATAGTCCAGCGCAAAATAAGTGCAAACAATTTTGTTGCACGTGCAGCTGCAAGAATTGCCGCTCGCGAAGCCGGACTTGTTCCAGCTTTTGCTATGGCATAAGCTTGCGATTGCATGTTTTGCCTGAAATTTTCGGGCAACGTTTATATAGCCTATATCTGCTAAGCTATATGGGCGTCATTTAGCAGGTTAGCATTGTTTTACTCGACTTCAGTAAGGCAATGTGAAAAACGAAGAAGGTAAGCGCCGATGTTTTTTGTTCGTCTTTTATATCGGCGACCAAAACTTAAGATGAAACATGATTGTAGACGCTTCTATTCCTCATTTCTGCACCCGGGTTCGACTCCCGGCATCTCCACCAAGATAATTGAAAACTTTTTTAAAGTTTTCAATACTTTCAAAATATAGGTTTTTGCTCGAACTATCCTCGCGTTGGTTAGTTTTTTTGAAGTGCAGGAAACTACGAGACATCTACTTCAAAAACCGGATCACAAAAAGGTAACTGGAACTCTGCCACAAAACAGAGCTTGACTTTTGGGTAGTTTATGTTTAGGATGTACTCTCATGTAATCTTAATCTGTGAGATATGGGTATCGGTAAGCTTATTCAACTGGCGATGGATGAATTTATTGATGGCCGGTTGGAAAAAGGGGTTCAAGATAAAAAAACTTCTTTAAAGTTTGTACTAGATCAAACCCGGAAACACGTCCAAGGGATTATGGATAAAACTGTCGGGGATGATTTTTCTGTTGGAAGATTGGACGATCTGTGCGGGGCGCTTGATTCTGCTCCCGCTACTTTTGCCGCTCCGGTTCTTGAGTCTATTGGAGAGGGGACTTTAGAGAATGATATAATAAATTGTCGTCAATCTGTGAAATGGAAAATTCTTATTGATGAGCTTAGAAGGGTTGTCCCAAGTGATGGAAGGCCTTTTAGTCCAAATGTGATCAAATCGGGAGATAACGAGTTGTATCGCGCACTGAGATTGGCTCTAAAAAGGGAGTTTCCTGATGGTGGTTTTGACTGGGAGCTTTTGAGAAAAAAGTTGCCGGATGATTTGCAGGCCAGATACGAGTCGGACAAAATTACTCTCGATGAAAGAAGGCGTTGCTTGGAAGAAAGTGCTAAAACAAATATTGAGAAGCTTGGTCTTTCGGGTGTAGTTGCCGGGCTGCACAATGATCCAAAGAAGCTGGCTTATTTTTTAGATATCGCCGGTTTCAACCTTGATGATAAGGATAGGGATAGGATTGTTTATGTTAGCTTCTCGGGGTTGAGACAGAAAAAATCTGACCCGAAACTGGATCGCTTGTTGTCGTCTTGTGTTAAAGTATTAGATCCCGTTGAGGTTACTTCTAATGTGCCCGGCATGACTGATCAGGGGCATGTTACTTTGACGGTATCTGTGCCGAATGGCGCGAAGTATCTTCTTGTTCGTGGGCCGTGGAACAGAGATATTAAAGTTAATGGGAGTAAAGAGGTTACTTTTGATGTAATTTTGACTCCCGGTGAAGAGAATAAAATAACTCTTCTTGCTTATGATGAGGAAGAGACTATGAGGTCGGATATTAAAGAAGTTGTAATTGCTCAAACCGGGGACGCTGTGGATCAAGATTGTTTGATCGATTTTTTGAAGGCTCTCGGAGAGCAA
>MFXA01000064.1:14650-15282 GCA_001787455.1 Candidatus Peregrinibacteria bacterium RIFCSPLOWO2_01_FULL_39_12
GGTGATTTTGCCAAAGGGGAGGCGTATGTGAAAAGCGTTATTGAGAAGCAAAAATATCCTTTCGTTATTGGTATTTTTGGGGAGGTCTTGAAATTATTCAGGGAAATTAATTCGCTAAAATTTCCGTTTATTAGAGAGTGCGAGCAACTCATGTTTTTCCAGAAATACTGTGTTTACAGGATTTCTCTTGCTAGACGGGGTGGTGTGAAAAGCATGATTCTTGCTAATGAGCCCGGGCTGGGGAAGACTGTAACCGCGTTAGCGGCGACTCATGGCGATGAGCTTTTGACGGTGTGTCCCAACTCGGCTGTTTCCACTTGGATCGAGCAAGCGGCGCAGTTTTTCGATGAGCCATTTTATGCGAATTTAGCCGGCTTGCCTGCTCAAAAACGCATGTTAATCTTGGAAGAAACAAATAGACGAGGAGTTCTGACAAATATTGAATTTATGCGTCTTGGGGGTGAAGAATTCTCTCAGAGGATTGAGCATGCCAGTCGCAAGCTTGGGTTATTGAATAGAAGGAGACATCCGGGGCTACAAAGGGTTACCATTGTTGACGAGGCTCATTTTTTGAAAAACGATTCGCAACAAACAGAGGGGACTTCTTGTTTGGAGGATGATTTTGCTTTATT